>JAQWBY010000520.1 GCA_028706165.1 Lentisphaeria bacterium
GGTTGAAGAGAAAGAGCCGTTGTGGTGCCAGTGCGAGCATGGTGCCTTTGAGGCCGCCGCATTTCTGGATCATGGGCTGGAAGGCCTCAGGGGCGAGCCAGGCGGCGCTGTCGTCGCCGACGCCGCCGAGGTGTAGCGCCGCGGCCTGCACGGGCGTGGTCAGCGCCAAGGCGCAGAGCGCAGTGCGGGCGGCTTCGCTCATGGCGATGACGACGATGGGCCGGGTGCTTTCCTCGCGCAGCAGGGTGATGGTCGTGAGAATGTCCTGCACGCGCATGGAAAAAAGACTGTGGTTGAAAGCGAAAAAGCTCGGGTCCTGCTCGTTGCGCGGTGAGCGCGCGGGCATGTCGGCGCTGTCACCGCTGCCGAGGAGATCGATGGCCAAGGCGGGGCTGCCGTGTTGGATGATGGTGTTGAGGACGGCGCTGTGCTGCCCGTCTTCAAAGAAGTCCTGCTTGCCGGCGGGGGCGATGAGCAGGCAGACAGGAGCGTCATCCCGGCATTCGTCTGGTGTGACGCGGATGGCGGGGATGACATCGCCTTCTTCACGGCGGGAGATGAGCTGGCCGGCGGCTTTGGCGTGGGGGAGGCGCCATTGCGGGCAAGTGACACGGACGACTATGTCGTGGAGATCAAGGTCATCGTTAATGACATCGCTGAGCAGTGCGACCTGCTGCTCGCACAGCTCGGCGAGCTGTCGTTTGTTCTGCGGGTTTGGCAGGGCGTTGGCGCAGTAGGTGGCCTTGAGCTGGCTGATGGCCTGGCGGGTAGACGCCTCGGTTGGTGCGGCGGGGGTGGGGCTGTGGAGGAGGATATCTGGTGGTGGCACGGCGACTTCGTCTTCGGGGATGGCGCCGCGGAGGGACTGATTAAGGAGCCAGTGGGTGAACCAGGGATAGACGTGTTCACGGGTTTCGCGGTTGTAATTATGTGGCGCGTCTAGTTGGAAGACCTTAATGGCGTCGCCGGCGTGGAAGAGGTCATAGACCTTGCGCAGTTCCTGGACTTCGTAGCGCAGATTGAGGTTAGTCCAGTCGCTGGTGACGGAGGGCAGCAGCAATGGCCTGGGGGCAATGGCGGCGAGGACGTCAAAGCTGGTGACACCGCAGAGTCGCAGTAGCGGTCCTTCTTCGCACTGGCAGCCACCCTGGAAATGTGATGAGAGCATGCAGACGGGGGCGATGACCTTGATGCGTTCGTCCAGCAGCGCGACCGTCCAGGTCTGGGAGGCACCGCCGGAGGTGCCGGTGCAGCCGATGCGGCGGGGATCGACCTCGGGAAGACCGCAGAGGACATCAAGGGCGCGGAGGCTGTTCCAGGTCTGCAGGCCAAAGGGGCTAACGCCTGCGAGGTAGGCATCGTTGGCGATGTCCAACGGCCAGGCATGCAGCAGCTGGTCGTTGTCGTTCTTGCCGATCATGTCGTAGCAGAGGACGACAAAGCCGAGGCGTGCGAGCATGAGGCAGCGCATGGGCACGGAGCCGCGGTCGTCGTGGTGAATGCGCCCCTGCTGCCAGTGGCCGTGCGGGCAGAGAATGCCTGGTGCGGGATTCTTGATCTTCTCCGGGTAGAAGATATTGCCGGTGAGGATCAGTCCGGGGAGCGTCTCGACGCGGATTTTGGCGATGACGCTGCCCTCGTGACTGGTGTGGCCCCAGATGCGCGGGTTGAGGGGCATGGCCTGGGGCATGGGGCGCAGGCCGGCGGCCAAGGAGACTTGGCTGCGGGTGAAGTCCCGGCGGCGTTTCCAGCGTTCGACGTCCGGCGGCACATCCGCGCGGTAAGCGAAGTTGTTGTGGTGTACAGTCAGCAGCCGCTGGTCAAGCCAGTGGGGGTCGTTTGGCAGAATGCGTGGAATACTCATGGATAAAGTCCCGTCTGGGGCCCGTTGGCCGGACGCACTCCTGGCACGCGGAATTAGTGATGGCGGCAGCCAGCACAGCACTGGTGGCCGCTGGCGGCAGCAGCAGGACAGCTACCAGCCGCCGCGCAGGCAGACGCTGGCGCGGCCACGCGGGCACTGAAGGTCGAGATGCGCTTGCGGGCATTGGCGCCTTGGCATTTCGGGCAGGCCGGGGCGGTTTCGCCCAAGCGCTTGTGGAGGTGGCTGAACTGATTGCCGCAGTCGGGACAGCTGTATTCGTAGATGGGCATGGCGACTCCTGTTGGCAGGGACGTGGACGTGTAGCGCCGGCGTCGCGTGGCGCGGCGAGGTATAAACCATGAAATGTATCCCGAGACGGCAATAAAGCCATGACCGACGGTGAAAAAAGAGAGGGGGGCGCAGAGTGGACAGAGTGGGCCGGGATGTCCCTAGAGTCCATAGAGCGGCACATCTCTTCATTGCCGCCGGGCGTCACACGGATTATGGTGCTGCTAGCGCTGTCGCCGGCGGTGGAGGATGGCGGTGATGGTGTTGAGTTCGTGGCGGCGGCAGAGGAGGCAGAGGGCGAGGTAGCAGAAGCCGCCGGCAGCGGTGCCGCCGATGGTCATAGCGGTGTTTGTCCAAAAGGCGCCAGGCCAGGCGATGGCGGCGATGGCGCGCGCGGCAAACCAAGCGGCGACGCCGGCGATGCCGGTGAGGGCGGCGAGAGTAGCGCCGGCCTGGACGGTCCGCATGG
>JAQWBY010000116.1:0-1137 GCA_028706165.1 Lentisphaeria bacterium
CTTGGTTCGCCGAAATCAGCCGGCAGGTGACCACGCGCATTCTCCTCCTCGGTGACATGCTGGAATTGGGCGACCATTGCGAAGCCGCGCATCGCGATCTGCTCCGCTGGGTGCGCGAGAAGATGCCTGACGCCCGTGTGATCACCGTGGGGCCGCACATGGCCGCCGCCGCCGCCACGCTTGGTCTGGAGCATTATCCCGATACGGCCATGGCCAAGGCGGCCCTCGCCGGCTGCTTCCCCAAAGACAGCTGGGTATTCCTCAAGGCCTCACACGGCATACACCTGGAAAAAATCCTCCCTGACGGGGAGTGACCGCCTGTTGGCGAAGCGTTGTCAGGTTAGGCGCAAGGCTGTGGGCTGTTACCTGTCTTCTGGGCTACTGCTGTTTCGGGCGGTAGTTTCTGAGGCCGCGGTCGTGGGCGAGTTTTTGGCGGAAGCGGTATGGTGCGGCCATGAGGATGCCGGCCCAGAAGCGGTTGGTGATGCAGTATTTGAGGTCGCGGGCGCAGTCGGCTGCGGCCTGGAGGCAGGCGCGGAGGGGCTGCGACTGGTCGCCGAAGATGGCGGCGTCAGCGAGACCCTCGTTGTAGAAGCGCTTGACCAGCGCCGGGGGCGGATAGTTGTGTGAGTGTTCGACGCAGGCGTTGGGGGCGTAGCGGATGAGCCAGCCCTGTTTGCGCAGGCGCCAGGTCCAGTCGACGTCTTCGGAGTACTGGAGGGTTTCGCTGAACGGCGTTGCCAGCAGCAGATCGCGGCGGACGGCGGCGCTGGCCAAGGAAAAGAAATGGCGCCAGGCGGGGCCTTGCGGGCTGTCGCCGAAGGCTTGTTCGTGGTCACGCAGGACCATTGGCCAGGCGTCTGGCCGGGGCAACTGTCGGGCGTAGACCGCCGCGACGTGTTCGTCGGCCAGGGGGGCGACGAGTTCTTCGAGCCAGCGGTCGTCCTGGATGACTGCGTCGGCGTTATTGAAGACGACGATGTCGCCATGGGCGGCGCGGACGGCGCGGTTGAGGACTTTGCCGGGGACGTAGCCGTTCTGTTCGGGCGGGAGCACGACGACGCCCGGCCAGCTGCGCAGGAGATCGGCCGAGCAGTCGCTGGAGCGGTCGTCGCAGGCGATGAGCTCGAAGTCCTT
>JAQWBY010000116.1:1237-2805 GCA_028706165.1 Lentisphaeria bacterium
GGCCATCAGCGCTGCGGCCAGCGCCGGTCGCAGGTACACTTTGTCCAAAAAAGCTAATGGTGACCGATGTACGAAAGTGATAATATAAGGCACCAGAACAAGAATGGCGATGGTGGCGTTGGGAATAAGTGTGCCGACGATGACGCCGATGACGCCGTAGCGGCGGACCAGCAGCAGACTGATGAGCAGATTGGCCGCGGCTTCAGTGAAATAGATGCCGGCGAGCAGGCGGTGGCGGCCGGACATCATGAGAAATTTATCGGAAACGCTGCGGACGGCGATGGTGAAAGTGGCGTTGAGGAGCAACCAGCGGCAAGCAGTGATGACATCGGCGTCGTGGACATTGAAGAGGATAGCGATGAGGTCCTGGCAGACGATGTAGGCGAGGGTGATGCCGCCGATGGCCATGAAACTGCTGAAGCGCATGGCGAAGAAGATGACGTCCCGCAGGCTCTGCTGCTGGTTGTCGGCGTGCAGGGCGGCGCTGATTGGCGCGATGTTTTCCTGGTATTGGGTGGCGAGATTGCTGCTGAGTTCGGGCAGGCGGCTGCCGAGTTGATAGACGCCGACGGCGTTGAGGCCGGCAAAGGCGCTGAGGACGATGTGGTCAGTTTTGAGGAGGACGAGGCGGCTGATGGAGATGAGGTAGATGAAGCCGCTGAAGTCGGCGAGCTCTTTGAGCGTTGTCGGGTCCCAACGGAAGCGCAGGTGCAGGCGGGGTATTTCCCGCCGGCAGAGTGCGTACATCACTAGGTTGGTACCCAGATTAAGGGTTACGGAGAAGATGGCCAGGCCCAGCAGTGAGCCGCCCATGGCCAGGATGGTGGCGATGCCGATGGTTTCGGCGATGCGCGTACCGATGAGGACGAAGTTGCGCAGGTAGATTTTGCGTAGGCCGACGAGGATTTCGGGGAAGATGCCGGTGGGGAAAACCAGTGCGCAGCCGATGCCGAAGACGCGCAGGGTGAGCTGGCAGTAGGCGAGTTGCTCCGGCGAGTCGATACGGGTGAGCGCAGCCAGGAAGTGGCTGGTGATGAAGCTGCCGGCGACGATGGCCGTGGCCATCAGGGAGAGCAGTGAGAAGACCGCTGACAGGTAGCGATTGTAGGCGTCGGGGTCGCTTTTGAACAGGCCGGTAGCGGTGTATTTCTGGGCGGCCTTGCTGAAGCCGAAGTCGAGCAGCAGTGCATAGACCAGGATCATCCAGATCAGTGACCAGAACCCGTAGTATTCTTTGCCGAGGGAGTTGAACAGCCAGCGGGTGACCAGGACGCCTTGCACGATGCGCAGGACGACGAGCAGGTAGTTGGTCAGGGTGTTTTTGAGAATATGGGCATTGTGTTTCATGTCTGCCTGGGCTGGTCGCGGCGTCAGTCAGGACTGTTGGCACGTGGTGCCTGGGGGCCTGGCGTGGGGACGGCGTTGGGGCACTAGAGGGTGATGTGCTCCAGGGCGTCCAGGCGCATGTCCTGAATGCGTTTCTTCATCAGCGAGAAGAGATCGGCCACTTCCTGCACGGGGCAGTCGTCAAACGGCGTGTCCGAGAGCAGGCTGGCGTTTGACAGCTC
>JAQWBY010000116.1:2905-10844 GCA_028706165.1 Lentisphaeria bacterium
GAGCGCAGGAGGAGGTCGAAGAGGTTTGGTACGGGAGCGAGGCCCTCGGGGCCGAAGATGTTCTTTTTTTCGCAGTAATCGAAATAGGGCAGGCGGTCGAAAGGCATGGCGTAGAGCTGGAAATAGCCGGTATAGCCGTAGGCGGCGCGAAAGAGCTTGGAGAGTTGGTGGCGGACTCGCCCGCGGTCCCATAGTGACGCGGGCTTTAGCACGTGCTTGAGGAAGCGGAAGGCCTTGAAGGGTGAATTTGCTGGATCGAGGTAGAAGAAGCTGAGGTGGCCGTGGTCGACGGGTTTTTTGCCGCTGAGGATGGTAGGCAGCGCGGTGCAGGAGTAGCCGAATTGCATGGCGACGGGTTGCCGGTAGGGCATCACGTCTTCGAGAAAATGATGGTGTTGCGCAATACGCCAGCCGAGGGCGTCGATGAAAATGAAAAGCTCCAGGGGCGTATCCATGTGATCCATCTTAATTCGGAGGCCTGCGTGTGTTGACGGCTACTATATGTGCATGAAAAGGTAACTGCAACGCCGCCTTGGTGGGGTGGTCAGAGCAGCTCGCGCAATTTTTCGATGATGGCCTGCTGCTCGGTGAGCTGTTCCTGCATGGTGGCGATTTTTTCCTGCAGCTGGGTGATTTGGTCGGCCATGAGTTCCATGCGGCTGTTGTTGGCTTCGAGTTCGAGGCGCGCCGCTTCGGGCTGGGGCTGTGCGCCAGGCGTGTCGGGCACGACGGGTTCACCGCAGAGGAGGTGTGCGAAGCGTCCCTCGCGCTTGCCGGGCTGGCGGGGTAGTTTGACGATCAGAGGCGTGGGCTGTTCGGCCATACGGCTGAGAGTAGTTTCTACTTCTTCGACGCTGGCGAAGGGGTGGTAGCGCTCGGTGCGGGTCTTGAGTTCACCAGCGGTCTGGGGGCCGCGCAGCATAAGCACGCCGAGCAGGGCCAGCTCCGCCGCCGGCATGGGCAGCGTGTACTGGCAGTTATGCTCGTATTTGGGCACGCGGGCGCCGTCCATGCCGACCATCATAGCGAGTTTTTTGTCCCGCAGACCGTCAAGGCCTCTGACCACGGTGACGTCGTCATATTCGACGACTGGGTCGCGGTTGGATTTCTGGTTGCATGCCAGCACCAGGCTGTTGAGCGTCAGTGGGTAGCTATCGGGGGTGGTGACTTGTTTTTCGATCAGGCATGCGAGGATACGGGCCTCGATGTCGGTCAGCAGGCAATCCATGGCGGTCTTTTCTCCTGGTGCGAGACTTGGTATACGGCAAATAACAAATATGTTCATAAACGGCGATTTTGCCAACTGCTGACAAGGTGAGAAATGCTTGGATGTCAGAATAAACAAGGATGGAGGCGGCAATGCAGGTCGGGTGTAACTACTGGGCGTCTCATGCGGGCGTGAAGATGTGGGCGGATTGGCGGGAGGACGTGGTGCGCAAGGATTTCGCACTGATGGCTGCCGCCGGTATGCAGGTCGTGCGGGTTTTCCCGCGTTGGACGGAGTTCCAGCCGTTGGCGCTTTTGCGCGGTGGCGGCGGCCGTCCGGTGGAATTGCGTCTGCATGGCGAGCCGCTGCCTGCGACATTCACTGGCCAGGCTGGCGTGGATGAGGAGCAGCTGGCGCATTTTCGCACACTGGCTGAGATCGCGGCGGAGCATGGCATGGGCCTGATCGTTGGTCTGGTCACTGGCTGGATGAGTGGCGAGCTGTACATGCCGCCGGCCTTTGCGGGGCTTAATCCGATCACCGACCCGCTGGCTATCAAATGGCAGGTGCGTATGGTTCGCTGCATGGTGCGGTCATGGCGGGATCTGCCGGCGATACGCATATGGGAGTTGGGCAATGAATGCAACTGCATGGGGCCGGTGAGTAACGCCGAACAAGCCTGGAACTGGACCAACGCCATCACCGCCGCCATTCGTGCGGAGGACAGCAGCCGACCGGTGGCCTCGGGCATGCACGGGCTGATGCCTGCTGCCGATGCCGAATTTGCGGCTGGGGCGAGTTGGGCGATTGAGACGCAGGGCGAGCTGTGTGACCTGCTGACGTCCCATCCCTATCCGCATTCGCCGTCGAAGCTGCCGGCGCGGGTGGACGCGCACACGTCGATTCGCGCGGTCTTCCAGGCGGCCGTCGAGACCTGTTTTTATCGCGATTTCGGGCGTCGACCGGCTTTTGTGGAGGAGATCGGCACCTTCGCCCCGAGCTACTGCAATGAAAAGACCAAGGCGGCCTTTATACGCAATGCCATGCTCAATGCCTGGGCGCACGGTTCGGACTACTTTGTTTGGTGGTGCGCTTTTGACCAGTCGCAGCTCAAGCATCCGCCTTACGACTGGAGTTGCTGGGAACGGGAACTGGGACTCTACACGCCCGATTTCCAGCTCAAGCCCGTCGGGGAGGAGATCCGTGCCTTTCGTGACTTTGTCAGCGCGCTGCCAGTGTCGCCACTGCCGCCCTGCCGGCAGGACGCGGTGTGCATCATTAGTCGCGACATGAATTTCAACCGGTTCATGGAAAATGGCTGGAGCGCTTTTATGCTGGCTAAGCAGGCTGGCTTTGATCTGCGTTTCCAGTATGTGGACGAACCGTTGATTGACAGTGATCTTTACGTGGTTCCGGGCATATGCGGTGCCAACTGGTCGCGCAATCACGAAATGCAGGCGTTGCTGGAGCGGGTGCGTGCCGGCGCGACGCTGTATCTGTCCATGGACGACGGTGCGTTGAGTCCCTTTGAGGAGGTCTTTGGCGCCAGCGTGGACTATCGCGAGGCGCGCCGTGGGTCGGCGCAATTCAGCCGCGGCGCGGTGCAGTACGCCATCGACGCGCCCTTCCGGCTGGCCTTGCTCTGCGACGACGCCGAAATACTGGCGACGGAAGCCGACGGCAATCCGGTGTATATCCGTCACGCCTATGGCCGGGGTGAAGTCTATCTGCTGACCTTGCCTTTGGAACGTTACCTGGCCGGCCGGGCGGGCGCCTTCCATCGTCCGGGTGAAGCGCCGTGGTTTGAGCTCTACCAGACCTTTGCAGGGCGCGTGCTGGCGCAGCGCGCAGTCCAGTCGAACCATCCGCTGGTCACCTTGACCGAACATCCTGACGGCGATCAGCATCTCTGGGTCGTCGCCGTCAATAATCACACGGAAGAAGTAGCGCCGGCGCTGAGCATCGCCCCCGGCTGGACACTCGCCGGCGCCATGCCCGAACGCATTGCCGCGCACAGCGCCATCCTGCTGGAACTCAAGGCCAACCGCTGACGCGGGGCGCAGGCGCCCTTCACAGCGCGCCTGCGCCCGCCTGGTATGCCTTGCGCCTTCTGCGCTTTTGCCCTTTGCGGCGATGAAATGCACGCGATCGGCTTGTGCGGTCTGATTGATCGTCTTTTGTCGCCGACGGATCGTCGACTTGATCGGTCTGATCGACTGTCTTCGTCGTGGACGGATCGGTCTGATCGTTCTGCTGCTCTTCACTAAATGTACCGGCAATGGCTGGCAAGGTGTGGCATAACGACAACGACGGGGGAGAGCTTTGCCTGGGTTCCATTGCCTCTTTGGTCCCAGCCAGCTTCGTCGACTGGGGCCAAGGAGGCCGAGGAACACGAACGTGAATGGCGCCTTCCCCAGGGCGGCGCGCCGCCTGCGGCGTCGCTTGCCGTGGGCTGGTATGCTTTCGCGCTTTCAGCGCTTCAGCCGCTTCGCGACAAATGAAATACCACCTGAATGGAGCTATATATCTTGCGGGATGCGGAAGCCAAAAACTATCTGCAGGCGAAAATAAAAAGTATCGGTCTGATCGCTCTGAGCGGTATGAAAATCGTTGTTCGAAAGGTTTTATAGTCACGAGACCAGATCGCCGATGGAATGCACAATCAGAAACCAGACCGAATGTAAAATGCAAATCATACCGAATGTAAAACGAAAATCACACCGAATATAAAATGCAAATCATACCGAATGTAAAACGAAAATCACACCGAATGTAAAACGCAAATGTCACCGATTTAGTTTGCATGAGAAGATTCTTCGCACTATGTTGTTTTGCTATTTGATAATAAGTTGCGAGGTTCCACCATGAGGAATAAAATCTATCTCCCTCGATTGCTCGACGACACAGTTGCCGACTATCTGACTGCGTTTGGCGCAGTGGTGATCGAAGGGCCTAAGTGGTGTGGCAAGACTTGGACGTCACGCCAGCACAGTCAGAGCGAATTATTGCTTGGCAGTCCCGAAGGTAATTTTCAGAACAAACGGCTTGCAGAACTATCGCCTGCTTTGGTTCTGGATGGAGCGGTACCTCGCTTGCTTGATGAATGGCAGGAGGTTCCGTTGTTATGGGATGCAGTCCGAGCCGAAGTCGATAGCCGCAACGCCAAAGGCCAGTTCATATTGACTGGGTCGGCCACTCCCAATCAGAAAGGGATTTTGCATAGCGGTGCCGGCCGTATCGGCCGGCTTAGGATGCGCCCGATGAGTCTTTTTGAAGCAGGTCTTTCCTCAGGAGCAGTATCATTGGCGGAATTATGTCGAGGCAAGATTTCCCCTGCCTTGACTGGCGCGGTTGAATTGCGATTGTTGGCAGAGCACATCGTTCGAGGCGGTTGGCCGGGTAATTTGACGGTTCCTGTTGAGAATGCCGGGCTTTTGGCAAAAGAGTATATCGCGGCAATTCTGGAAAATGACCTTGCCCGACTGGACGGCAGCAAGAGAAATGTGCGCAAAATGACCTTGTTGCTCAAGTCATTGGCGCGGAACGAAAGCACGACGGCCACGAACAGGGTATTGAAGAGTGACATCAAGGCAATAGATGAGGAAGATATTGATGATGATACTGTTGCATCATATCTGGATACTTTTCGCAGAATGTTCCTGATGGATAACCAAATGCCCTTTTCGCCAGCTACTCGGTCGGCCATTCGTATCAAGCAGGCAGAAAAGCGCCATTTGGCCGATCCGTCATTGGCCTGTGCCCTGTTGAAACTTACCACTGAAGGCCTAATCAATGATCTGGAAACCTTTGGTTTCCTGTTTGAGGCGCTGGTCGAGCGTGATCTGAGGGTGTACGCAAATTCATTTGGCGGAGAGCTCTATCATTATCAGGATTACAAAAACAACGAAATCGACGCTGTTATTGAGTTGCCCGATAAAAGCTGGTGCGCTTTTGAGATCAAACTGGGTGCAAACCAAATTGACCGCGCCGCTGGTCAGTTGTTGTCGGTCAATGCGAGTATAGACAAATCAGGTGGTATGCCTGCCTCGGTATTGGCTGTGGTCTGTGGCTTGGCCAATGCGGCCTATCAGAGGCCGGATGGCGTATTTGTCGTTCCTTTGACGGCATTGAAGAAATAAACTGCGACGCTGATTTTTTGTGTGGCATTTGTGGCAATGAGATAATCAAACAACCTACGAGAGGGTACAGCAGTGGGAGTTCCTAGTCGAAAGTGTCTTGGTGAAGAGCTGGCCTGGCAGTATGCAAACCTGGCCCGGGCGACTGCTGCCTTGACAGATGGCGTGAAGGAATTTTCTGCAGTCCATCATCAAATCCGCATGAAACTCTACAAGGGTTTGAGCAGCGGAACTATGCAATTGGGGTCTTTCTTTGCAGATGAAAAATATAAGATTGGCATGAACGCTTGCTGTTATTGTGGCTCTGTCGACGACCTTTCGGTGGATCACTTGATCCCCAGGAAAAAGCTTGGCACCGACCTTTCCGAAAACTTGATAGCGGCTTGTCGCTCATGCAACAGCTCGAAACGCGAACGCGACATGCTGTCGTGGTTGCGAGCGCGGGATATCTTTCCAAGCCTTGTTTTGCTGCGACGTTATCTGAAGTTGGTTTATCTTTTTTGCCAATCACATGAATTACTGATGGCGCCTTGGGAAGAAGCGTTGATGCTTGAACTTCCTTTTGATTTGGCCAATCTCAAGGATAACCTACAACCGCTCTATCATCTGGAGTGTCTCAATTTGGAATATCCGGTTCAGCTTGTCAGAGGCATAACACAGTCTGATTCGTCTCAGGGCTATATCTGAATTCTGAGGCATCAGGGAGAGCCTTGGCTAATCCTCCCCCAAGCGTACGCCAGGCTGGCCCTGTTTTGGGCGCTCAGGCGCATCGCCTTGCAGCAAGTTGGGAAAACTGTTGCCATTTGGTCAAGCCATTTCCAGGCAGTGGCTGAAGTACGGCCTACATTGCAGTACCGGATCGTTCAATTTTGGGGCTGGATACTTGTTAAAAGGTGATAAAAAGCTGTAATTAGTGATAGTTAACCTTGGGGGTGGGATGGCTTGGATCGTGACATATAAGCGCAAGCAGGAAAGGAGCCTAAGGAAATTACCGGTTGAAATACAAGCGTTGTTCCTTGCGTTGGTCAAGGATCTTATGGCAACAGGACCGGTGCAAGCAGGTTGGCGCAATTATTCATCTCTGGGAGGTAGCCAATATCATTGTCACTTGACCTACAGTTATGTCGCGTGCTGGACAAACCACAATGGCAGTCTAACCATCGAGGGGTACTATGTTGGCAGTCGTGAAAACGCCCCGTACTGAGATTTCCATTCATGGCGACGGTGCCGCAGAAATACTGGATTATCTCCAGAGGGAATTCACTGTGGAGATTCTGTCCACGGGTGATGACGATACTATGCAGATAATTGACGCGAGGCATTGCAGGGGCGAGTCTCAGCAGGACGCAATAGCCTCTGCGTTATGCCTGCTGGTCGGTTGGCGTGGCGTTGGTTGGTGGGGAATGCCGACAACCAGAGCTGGGCGCTCGGCTGTGTGGGATTTTGTGTGCGCCGCTGAGAGGTGCTGGTTGGGGCTGTGGTGTATCGTCTACAGCAGCTGCACTTCGCAGAAGGGCTTTGGCGGGGCGGCGTTGCTGGGCCCGTAGGTTTTTAGCCAGGGGTGGGCCTGGGGGGCGTCGCCGGTGAAGGTCTCTTGGCCGAAGATTTGCCCGCAGGAGCTGTAGCGGATAATTTCGATGTCGGCGTTGGTGCCGGGCGTGTCGCTGGGCAGAATCCAAGTGAATGGCGCCCACAGCCGTTTGCCCAGCGACTGGCCGTTGATGCGCAATTCGGTGGCCATGCCCTGTGGATCGACATTCAGGCGCAGGGCGTCGGGCGGGATTGCCACTTTGGCGCGCTGAGTGATGGTGCCGGCGTAGCCCGCCAGGCCCATGCCGTCGTTTTGATAGGGCGCGAGGCGGTTCTGGGGGGCGCGGGCAAAAGAGCCGACGATCCATGCCAGCGGCAGATAGGGCAGGTCACCGCAGGGATTTTTCAGCTCCAGCACATGGCTGCCGGCCGCGAGTGCCAGTGTATCGCTGGCCAGGTAGATTTCATTGTAGCCCTGTGGCAGAGTGGTGCAGGGCTGCGTTGCCGGCAGTGGCGCGCCGTCGAGCAGCACTTCGGGTAGGTCGGCGCAATTGCGCAGGGCGATATGCAGGTCCGGGCAGGGCGCGGCCAGCTCGAAGGAGAATTGACCATCGACGAAATCCGCGCGCAGGGTGTTGGGGTAATCCAGAGTGACGGTCCAGCCGGGGAAGCTGATCACGCCTTCGGCGGGCAGGCAAAAGTCGCTCTGCATGCCGGCGCGGTTGAGACGCAGTTGGCGAGTACGGCCGGAGAAATCGAGTACGACCACGCTGCCGTCCTGGAAACAGCGGATGAAGAGCTCGTCGGCGAGTTTTCCATCGGCGTTGCTGATCCATGCCGAACGCAGGGGCATGGTGGCGAGCAGATCGTGCTCCAGGCAGCCGATATCGAAGAAGGCGCGTTTTGTCCGTTCTTCGAAGATGCCGCCGTCCTGGCAGCGGATAACGGCGTTGCAGTCGGTTTCTTCGTCCGGCATCAGCAGCGTCCAGTCGTACTGCAGCGCGGTGAGGTGTTTGAGAAGGTCGGTCAGGGGCGCCGGCGTGTAGGGATAGCGCACGCCGATGCG
>JAQWBY010000003.1 GCA_028706165.1 Lentisphaeria bacterium
CAGACGACGCGCTGCGCCTGACGCCATACGCGCAGGGGCTGTTCCTGCGACGCAGCTACGAGAACAAACAGCTGCGGACTTACGAGTCGGGCTTTCCGGACTGGAGCGGCCGCATGGGCCTGCGTGCTGATAGCGACGACCAGCGGCCTTTCAGTTGGGGCATCGATCTCTACGCCCGGATGGCGACGGAGGCCGATTCGCTCAGTCTCATCACCGGCGACATGGAACGTTATGCGGGGTGGACGACCTACAACGTCGAGATGTCTTGCCGCTGGCTGCCGCGACCGGAAAAGCCCCGGCAGGTCGTCCGCCTTGGCGCCGGGGTGGAAAACATCGGCGACAAGACCTACAGCTACGCCCGGGAGTGGCTCTATGCTCCGGGCAGGAATTATTTTGTGCGCCTGGCCATGAGTTTCTAAACGCGGGCTGGACGGCGCAAGCGCCTTCAACCCCGGGAACGCAAGGAGAAAGGACCTGATCATGGGTAAGACACTTCGTTGTTGGTTGGTGGCGGTGCTGCTGGCGTTGTCTGGTGCAGTGTGGGGCCAGGCCGAGTTCAACAGCAACGGCCATTTTGTCTATCGCTACCACGGCGTGAATGTGATTGAGGGTGACTCGCTGTTGTTGATGGACGACGAGTATCGCGGTTTTGACACTGCCAAGGGCTATGTCATGTCCATGGTTGACGGCGTGCAGACGGCGCGTTGCGAGACGGAATACATCACTGTAGTCAAGACCGTGCAGAACCGCAATGGCTTTGCCGAGGCTACGTGGGACATCGACATCAAGGGCACGCCGAGGGGCGGCAAGGTTGAGCTCTGCCTGAGTATTCCGGCGTATGTGCTGGATCACTGGCCGCCGAAACGGCCGTCCATCGCCAGCCACGAGCAGCACGGTATCATCCACATCGCTAGTTTCTTTGGCGACGTTGAATTCGATGTCAATGGCTCGTCACACAGTTGGTTTTTGGATGACCTGCGGGCAGCGGAGTGGTCCAAGCGCTTCCGTCTGCGGGTGGCGCCGGACTACAGCAAGGAGGACGGCTGCAAGGTCAAGGCCGTGTTGCGCATCAAAAGTACACCATCCACGCTGAACGCTTTCCGGACCTACCCGCTGGCAGGTCATGGCAATCGCGGTCTGCGGGACGACGTGGCCGACGACGGGCAAGGCGGCTGGACGGACCAAGGCACCAATGACCTGAGCTGTTTTACGCCCGGAACCATCAACGCGCAGGGCGTGCCTTTTGCCATTGGCGACAAAGTAATTGCGCTCAAAGGCGAGGCCCGGCCGGCTTTCCCGGTGGCATCGCCGGTAATTAGCCTGGACGGCGTTCAGGCCGAGCGCCTGGGCTTTGTGCACACGCTGGTGTGGAATGCGGCGTTTCGCGAGACGGTCTTGGAGTATGAGGTCACCTATGCCGACGGCAAGGTCGTAGAGATACCGGTGCGTTACGGCATGGAAGCCAACGACTGGTGGAACGAGAACGAACCGCTGGTGGCGCGAATCGCTTGGCGGGGGGATAATTCCCAGCACGCCGTGGCCCTGCAGCACCTGCTGTGGACGAATCCCCGGCCGGCCGTGGCGCTGAAGAGCCTGCGGGCGCGGTCGCTGGAGACGTCGTCAGTGCCGGTGATCTTGGGGCTGACCGCGCTCAAGCGCGGCGTGCTGACCCAAGGGCAACTGGAGGCGCTGGACAAGATGTACAATGACCGGCCGCGGACCGACGTGAGCACTGACGGCTGGTATGAATGTCCCATCGCCTGGCTGGACGGTATTGCGCCTGGCAGTGCCTTGGATGTGTCCTTCCTCAATGACGCGCCGGCGGGCAAGCACGGCTGGCTCAAGGTCGCCGCCAATGGCCATTTTGTCTTCGCCGACAAGCCCGACGAGGCAGTGAAATTTTGGGGGACGAACGCGGCTCTGTACGGGCCTTATCCCGAAAAGGCCGATGCGCCGGGGATTGCGCGTTGCTTGGCGCGACAGGGCGTCAATCTCGTGCGTCTTCATCTCTACGCGGTGTATCCAGACACGCTGATCGCTGAGGACGGGTCGCTTAATCCCGAGGCGCTGGACAAGATGGAGTTTTTCATTGCCGAGCTGAAGAAGAACGGCATCTACATTTTCATGGATTGGAATGACGGCATGCTCTTTGAACGCCTGGTGGGCAAGCCGTTGCCGGACGGCGGCAAGGGCGCCAAGTTTGCGGCGTTGTTCAATCGCGAGCTGATCGCCGCGAGCAAAAAACTGGCCCAGGCGCTGTTTACGCATGTGAATCCCTACACGGTGCTGCGCATGGTTGATGATCCGGCGGTGTGCATGTACGAGGTCACCAACGAGAATTCCGTGGTGATGAACTGGGGTGCGCTGCGCGAGCGCGTGGCGGCCGAATGGTGCGACGAACTGGAGGCGTTGTGGCTGGACTGGCAGCGCCGGCAGGGCATTGCCGAGCCGCAGCCGCTGCCGAGGGATTTCACGGCTGCCGGGCCGACGGGCATGCGCTTTGCCGCCGAGCTGCAACGGGCTCACTTGGAGGAGATGAAGGCGTACTACCAGAGCCTGGGCGGCAAGGCGCCGATCAGCGGCACCAATATCACCTTCACGCTGGGCGAGCTGTGGTCGAGCACAAATATGGACTACATGAATGACCACGCCTACGCCGACCACCCCAATGTGCGCGCCAAACCGATGACCTACAACAACGGCTGCAGCGTGACCCAAGCGGCCTGGCAGTTGAGCATCATCCCTAGCTTCAGCCGGGCGAAGATCGCGGGCAAGCCGGTAGTGGCCAGCGAGTGGAATTTCTGCTATCCCAACGACACGCGCTGCGAAGGCCTGCCGTTCATGACCGCCTACAGCAGCTTCCAGGATTGGGACGCGCTGCTGTTCTACTGCGCTACGGGGTCCTTCGACGGTGGCCGCTGGTCGCGTTTTCATGACGCGCCGGGTATTTTGGTGCATTCACAGCAGACCGACCCGGCCACCTGGGGGCTGAGCCAGGCCAGCGCGCTGGCGTTCCGGCGCGGGGACATCCGGCCGTCGGCGAAAGTCGTGTCTTTGTCTTACGGTCCCGAAGCCGTGTGGGCCAATCAGAGCGTTGCCGCGCGCATGCCCTTCCTGGCGGCGCTGGCGCGGGTGGAGACGACGTTGACGCCCGCCGAGGTGGACGCGTGGCCAATGAATGTGCCCCGCGAACAGCAGGCCAAAGACAGCCTGTTGGAAGCTGCCGCGAAGCTCGGTGTTGACGGCGTGTCGCTGGAGCGGGTGACGGGCGATACCGGTGAGGTTGTGCGTTATCCGGCGGCGGGTCTGTTGGTGGTCGACACGCCGCGCAGCAAGATGGTGACGGGCCGCCTGCATGCCCTGCTGGACTCTGTGCAGCAGCCGCAGGACCTGCAGATCGAATCCCCGAGCAGTTTTGCGACCATCACCCTGAGCAGCTTGAGCGACGAGCCTATCCGCAGTGCCAAACGGATGCTCTTGTGCGCGGTGGGCAATGCCCGCAATGCCGATACCAAAATCGAGGGGCGCTTCATCATGGACATGGGGCGGAAGGGCCCGGTGCTGGCCGAGCCGGTGCTGGCGACTATCGCGATGCCGATCCTGCCCGGCAATGCGCCGTTGCGGGTGTATCGCCTGGACAGCCTCAGCGGTGAACGCCGGGCGGAGATCGCCGTCAGCCGCGAGAATGGCATGGAACGGTTCGCGCTGGATAAGGACACCCTGAGTATCTACATCGAACTGGTCCGCGAATGAACGTGCGCGGGTGAATGAACTGCAATAACCTGAGCATATGGAGGCTATATGGACAGACGCAATTTTCTGAAAAGCAGCGTGGCGACTGCCGCTGCCACAGCGGTACTCGCGGAGTTGACCTCGACGCAAGTTCACGCTCAGGAGGCCAAGGCGGAGGCTGGCGCTGGGGATGGCCGTGCGGAGGTGGTCGCGGTGCGCAACGGCAGTGCTGTGGCGATGTTCCGCAAGGGCATTGCGGCGCTGGGCGGGATGACGGCTTTTGTGAAGCCTGGGCAAAAGGTGGTGGTCAAGCCGAACATTGGCTGGGACCGCACGCCGGAGCAGGCTGCAAATACCAATCCCGAACTGGTCGCCGAAATTGTCCGCCAGGCATTGGCTGCCGGCGCCGCGCAGGTACAGGTATTTGATCACACCTGCAACGAATGGAAGAGCTGCTACCGCAACAGCGGCATTGAGGCGGCCGTGGTCGCCGCCGGCGGCAAGATGCTTTCCGCTCACGACGAAAAGCTGCACTATGTGGAAAAGAGCTGCCCGCAAGCCATCAGCATGAAGACCGCGAAGATTCACCAGGCGATCGTCGATGCCGACGTGTTCATCAATGTGCCGGTACTCAAACACCACGGCGGCGCCAAAATGACCGCCGCCATGAAGAACTTCCTGGGAATCTTCTGGGACCGCTCCTTCATGCACAAGAACAACTTGCCGCAGTGTATCGCTGACTGCGCGTTGTATCGCCGGCCGGACTTGAATGTGGTTGACGCGTACCGCATTGTCGTGGCCAACGGCCCGCGCGGGAAAGTGGCCGAGGACATCCGCGAGCTGCGCTATCAGCTGTTGTCGCGGGACATCGTGGCGATTGACGCCATGGCGACGAAAGTCATCGGCTACGAGCTCGCCCAAGTGCCCTACATCGCGCTGGCTGCCAACGCCGGGCTCGGCGTTGCCGACTTTTCGCGCATCAGCGTAACCCGTCTGGAGGCCTGATGGCGACGTCACGGTTGCGATGGTTGCGCTACGGACGCATCGCGCTGGCGGCATTGAGCATGCTGATGCTGCTGGCGTTCGTCTGCCACGGTGTTGCAGTCGGCGAATATTGGTTCAACGCCCAGTTTGGGCCGGCTGCTGCGCGCGCGTGGCTGCTGTTGTCGCCGGCGGCCGCAGGCGTAGTCTTGCTGCTGCTGGTCTTGACGCTGGTGTTCGGGCGGGTGTACTGCAGCGTGCTGTGTCCGTTGGGTATCCTGCAGGACGTCATCGGCTGGCTCACGCGACGGCGTTGCCCGGCTCCGGGGAATCATCCGCGTCTGCGCTACGGCATTGCCGTGGTGACGATCGTGCTGGCGCTTTGTGGGTGGAACCTGGGCTTACGGCTCCTGGACCCGGCGTCGCGCTTTGGCGGTATGGTCGCGACCTTGGTGGCACCATTGCACACGGCGATTTACAACCGTCTATATCCCGACGACATGCTGATCGTGCGCCCGCTGGCCTTGCCGACGCTATTCATTTTGGGCGTGCTGCCCCTGCTGCTGCTGACGGCGCTGGTACTGTGGCGCCGGCGCTGGTTCTGCACAACACTGTGCCCAGTAGGGACGGTGCTGGGGCTGCTGGCCAAATATACGCCTTACCCGCTGCAGCTTACGGATGCCTGCGTCAAATGCGGCCAATGCCAGAAAATCTGCCCCGCTGGTTGCATCGACCTCGCGGAGGGCAGTCTTGACAACGAGCGCTGTTTGCGCTGCCTGAAATGCCTGGACGCCTGCCGCTTTCAGGCCGTAGGCTGGGGGCGGCCCGCCGCTCTGACGGCAAATGCCGGCACTGCGACAAGCCAGGCCGAGGTGGGGGCGCCTGTGGCTACCGCTGACGCAAACAATGTTCAGCCCGCAGAGGCAACGGGTGCTGGTGACGCGGCCGCGGTTGATGCTGCAGCTTCGTCGCGGGTGGACCTGACGCGCCGGGAGGTCCTGGTCGGCGCGGCGGGTTTGAGTGCGATGGCTTGTGTTGGTGCGGCGCTGCTGCGGCCTGGCGGCGTTTTGCGCGCTGGCGCTGGCGCTGGGGCGATCTATCCGCCGGGCGCGGGTTCGGCGGCGCGTTTTGCGGCCTTGTGCACGGGCTGTCAGTTGTGCGTGCGGAATTGCCGCGGCAATGTGTTGCGGGCGCTTGGCGATGGCCGGTCGGGGCTGGTTCACCTGGTTTTTGACCGTGGCATGTGCGAGTTCAACTGCATGCGCTGCAGCTCGATTTGTCCCACGGGGGCATTGCGCCCGATGACGAAGGCAGCGAAGCAGCGCTGCCGGATTGGCATGGCGCAATTTGACCCGTCGTTGTGCGTAGCGGTTCAGGACGGCGTTGACTGTGGGGCTTGCGCGGAGCATTGCCCGACGGGCGCCCTGCAGATGAAGGACGACGGCCCGGGCCGGCGCATACCGTCCTTGAATACCGATTTGTGCATTGGTTGCGGCAGCTGCGAGTATCCGTGTCCGGTGCGGCCGCTGCGGGCGATGCGGGTGACGCCGGTGGCCATTCAGGTGCAGGCTGACGATCCCGGCGAGTACTTCCGCCGGCGGCGGGAACAGGCGCCCCTGCCGAAGCCCGCAGCGACCGGCGATGACGGCTGGCTGTTGTGATCTGACAGTAAAGCAGTTACAAATAAACTGCGAGCGTGCTGAAGGAGAGCAGGAGAGCAGGACCTATGATGATTCATGACAACATTGAATTTCACAACGTCGGCGCCTTGGAGCCGGCAGTGGGCTTGAACGGCCTTTGCCTGGCGCGGCTGCCGCGGGCGCTGCGTTGGCAGCTCAATCAGCGGGCGCGTAAGACTGGCGCGGAGTCTATCGGTTGCGAGATGCGTTTTGTCACCGATGCGCCCGAGATTCGGCTCAGCCTGTCTTGTACGCCGCCGGAGTTCGCGACGACGCTGCCGTTGCGCATCTTCCTGGGCAATTTTGATTTATCGCCGTTTCAGAGTCCCGTGCTGCAACCTGGCCAGGTGAACACGGTGGTATTGACGCCACCTGCGGAGATGCGGGCCACTTGGGCGCAGGGCGGATTGCGTCCGAAGGGCTTTGCGCCGAATGTGTGGCGGGTGCAATGCTGGCGTGGCTCGGCGATGTACTGCGGCATGGACTGCCTTGGCTGGCCGTGGCGGCCGCCGACGGCAGCGGAAAAGCCTGCGAAGACCTACTTGGCCTACGGCTCGTCGATCACCCATTCTCATTTGGATGGCTATCCCTTGGTGGCGGCGCGTCGTCTGGGCGTGCAGCTGCTGAACCTGGGTCTGAGCGGCTCCTGTCATGCCGAACAAGAAATGGCCGATTACATGGCGAACATGAACAGCTGGGATTTCGCGACCCTGGAGCTGGGCATCAATATGCTCGGCATGCCGGTGGAGACTTTCCGCGAGCGGGTGTTCTACATGGTCGACACCATGACCACCCGGCAGCCCGGCAAGCCCATCGTGCTGCTGACCATGTTCCCCTTCTCGCGCGATCTCAATCTCCCCGTAGCCGACCCGCAAAATACTGCCACGCATTTTCGCGATGTGGTCCGCGAAGCCGCGGCAAAATGGCGCGACCGTAAGGTCTTCCTCATTGAAGGCGCGGACATCCTGGACGACTTCACCGGCCTCAACTGGGACTTGTTGCATCCGTCCATCTACGGTCATGGCCTCATGGGCCAGAATCTGGCCGCGAAACTGGCGGCGATCCTGGGGTGAGCTTAGTTCGCAAAGCATAGTTGGGTTTTGCGAGGGGGAGGGAAGGAGCATTGCTCCTTCCCTCCCCCTCGCGCTCCCCCACCTATCCCTTTTCGTCCCAGCGCCCCGCGGCAATCGCTTTGCGACTGCCGCGGGGCGCTGGGCGTCAGCAGCTACAGACATGACATTTCTTCGCTGTTTGTGTGGCAGCCATAGGAACAGCGAGTATTAATGTCTGAGTGATTCCATGGCTTGCATTGTCAGCTGTTTTTCGTGGCGGGCTGCAGATGTTCGAGGAAGAATTGCTCCAGTGCCTTGACGCCGTTTTGCTGATAGGGCAGGGACAGATCGAGGTATTCGGCTTTACCATCGGGTTCGAGTGCCTGATTCAGGAGTCTCTTGACGGCCTTGTCGTTGGGTACGGGCGTTAGTGGTGGGAGGACTTCGATCTTGGCGTTGGGGCAGGTGGCATGGAGGGCTTTGACATTGCGCAGAATCCCTTCGACGACTGAGTCAGGCGACTCTCCGGCGAGGAGGTTTTCGGAGCCGATGTGCAGGATAATGGTGTGTGGGAAGGTTCCTTCGAGTTCACCGTGGCGGATGCGCCAGAGGAGGTTCTCGTTGCGGTCGCCGATGAATCCCATATTGAGGACGCGGTGCTGGTTGAAGAAGGGGGTGTCGAGTTCCGGGGGGCGGGGATAGGCGCGGTCCCCGTACCAGTCCAGGGAGCCCCAACGATGGATGATGCCGTCGCCGGCGATGACGACATCGGGCTTGATGACGAAGGCGTCATTGCGGAGGATCATGGCGTGCCGAAAATGCCAGTCGTAGCCGCGGTCGTTGCCGCCTTCGGCGTCGAGTCCGTCGGCGATGGTCAGGTGGTCGGGGTAGTCGAGCGGGGTTTCGATCCAGCCTTTGCTGGTGGCGCAGCGTTGGACCTCATCGCCGAAGATGCCTGATAGCTGGAGATTAGCGACGACGGGGCCGTCGGCGGTGACGGTGACCCAAGTGACGGAGTCCATGATGCCATAGCGAAGGTCATCGCGGATGATGCCGCGGTCGAAACATCCTCCGGCCGTGCCGACCATGTAATAGTTTTTGCCATGTCGGATGGCTTTGACGTGATTGTGCCAGTCTCCGCAGAAGACGGTGTAGTTCAGGGAGTTGATGTCACGTTCAAAGGCGAGCCACTTATCGCTGGTCCAATCGATAGGCATGTGCATGAAGATGAAAGTCCAGCGTGCATCCTGATGGTCATGGATGGCTTGTCGGGCCCAGGCGTACTGTTTGTCGGAGATGCCTTGGAGGGGGAGACGGCCGTCGCGGCCATCCATGGAATCAAGGCAGATGAAGTGGCATCCCTTGTAGAGGAAATTGTAGTATGTTCGTATGCCGTGGCGTTGTTGCCAGACGCGTTTGGAGACATCGTGGGCGATGCAGTTTCCTGGCCAGCCGAGATTGATGTCATGGTTGCCGACGACGTAGTAGAAGCGCATGTCCAGGGTACGAATGAAGGCTTCCAGTTCATCCCATTGTGCCTGCAGACGCTTTTCCGTCGCTTCTGCGTTGGGGCAGCCGTAGCCGCCTTCGATGAGGTCTCCGACAGCGATGGCGAACTCGGGTCGGAGGCGGTTCAGGGCCTTCATGGCTTCCGCGAAGGGGCCTTTCCTTTCACCGCCGCTGCGGTCCGGGATGATGGCGAAATGGAAATCGAGGGGATTGTCGAGGTGCGGTTTATCGGTGTAGGGGAGAGCGGGGGAGGTCATGCTTGCTGTCCTGGGAAAATGGCTGGCTTATTTTGAACTTCAGCGTGATTGGGGGTTGTCACTCTTGCCGGTCATCGTTGGGCGTCAGCAGCTGAAGGCATGGGCTGGACTTTTCTTCGCCGCTGCGGCGAGCAGGTCTATTTTATAGCTAAAAGAAAGCATGGCGCAAGCGCACACGGTAAACAAAAATCGCCGGGGGAGGGGATGATCTCGCGCCAGGGCGTGGAATTATTGAAAAGTAGTGGATTTTGCTTGGTATTTATATTGAAATGTCAATCCAATTTGACGCCGCGTGCTTCTCCTATTGGCGCGACCGGAGCCGCCTGATTATGCGTGTATGCGGCAGTCAGGCGGCTGATGGCTGCGGCTATTCGAGGATGATATCGCAGAAGCCCTGCGTGCGATGCCTGGTTGAGCCTACGTGCGGGCGCTATTTTACGAGTTGCATCGGGCAGAAGCTGGCGATGGAGTGGCCGGTGCTGTTGAAGAGGGGATAATAGCGCCGACGGTCGGTTGGTCCTTTGTATAGACGCACGACCGTTCCCCTGAGCGATTTGGTGGAAGTCGGATCATGGCCAAGGGTAGACCAGGGGATGCTGATGAGTGCGTTCCAGCCGTTTGCGGTGATGGCCGTGCGCGCCTCCCATGGCGCTGTTTCGTCGTTAGCGAAGCGGTTGCCGGCCGGATCAACGACGAACTGGACGTAGCCCGGTGCGCCTTTGCTGGTAGTCAAAAAGAATTCGGCGCCTTCGCCGGCCGGGAATTGGTTGCGGCCGTGGAGGTTACGGTCGTAGGTCATTTGCGTTGGATCCGGGTAGGTGCATTGCAAGGCGATGTAGAGCTTGTCGTCGTCGTACAAAAAGCGCGCCGTGGTGGGATGGGGGACGGGCTCAGACTTGTTCAGTTCAATGAAGGTGGTATATGTGGGCGCCGCCTGCCAGGCTGGAGTGGAGAAGTCGAGTGACAGGTCTTGTTTTGTTGCACAGCGGCCAACGCGCAGACTGGGGACATTGTCAGCTATGGCAATCTGCTCGGCGAAGGTGTGTTGCAACGCGTCGAGCATTTTTCTGCTGTTGGGGTGCAGCTGGTGTTGTGCGGCGCGGGTGAGGGCCTCGCGGCAGGGTTCGATCAGGCCTGGTTCAACGACTGCCAGACGCCAGTTGCCCACGGCGCGGTCGTTCCAGCGCGATTTGCCGGGGGTGGCCAGGAAGGCCTTTTCGATCATGGCGTAGAAGGCCTTGACGTCGTCGGCGGCGGGGCCGTAGACGCGGCGGAAGAATTCATCGCGCAGGCTGTTGACATCGACCTTCGGGTTCCAGTTGGCATTGGCCATGACCCAGAAGTATGGCGCGTTGACATTCCAGCTGGCGACGCCGTCCATGCGTGGGCCGACGGCGTCGCTGTACATTTCCGAGTAGGTGCGGCGGACACCGTAGCTGTTGACGAGACGCCAGTCGGCGATGGCGATGGCGTCCATGGGGCGTGGGAAGGGCCCGCAGAGCCCGAAGTATTCGCGCCAGGTCAGCTCGGTGGTGTTTTTCATCCAGCTCAGGAAGCGGCGGTAGTACTGAGCATTGTCGGGATCGTCGATAGTGCGTTTGGAGTTCTTGTTGATGGGGCAGAAGGAGATACTGATGTTAGGCTCGACGGTGATGCGAGGCGGCGTTTCGGTGAAGAAGTAGCCGAAGGTCAGGAGGCGCTTGCCGGGGTAGCGGTTCTGGAAGTGCCGGGCGATCTGGTTGAGCCAGAGGAAGAACTGGGTCGAGCGGAAATCATCATCGGTAGGCGCGACGCTGGTGCCGTCGGGGAGGGCGATGGGCTTGCTGCATTCCGGGCATTCGCAGCACTGCATGACGTCTTCGATCATGATGCGGTAGGTGCTGTAGTCGGGCGACTTGGCCACCTTGTTATCGAGCTCGCTGATGAAGGCGCGAGTCATGTCCGCATTGGTGAAACACAGCTGGGTGCGCATCCGGATCTGGCGTGGATCCTGACGGGCGCCTTTGAAGAAGGGGAAGAATTCGGGGTGGTCGGCGAAGTACTTGTCGCCGCGGATGTAGAGGCCGGTGAGATTGTGGCCGCCGCCAAATTCGCGGACGCAGCCGAAGTGGCTGTTTTTGGGGTTATCGCTCATCGTGCTTGCCGACCAGTTGCTGCCCTGGCGGAACTGCCAGACGTTGCTTTCCATGCCGGGGCCGATCATCTGCCATCCGCGCAGGATGTATGCAGGCACGTCGATGAAGTCGGTGTCGGTTAGCGTCAGGTCGGCATTGGGGGTAAAGATGGTGCCGAACTCGGTGTTGGGGCGTGCCCAGATGATGTCGCTGTTGCGGAAGAGCAGCTTGTAGACGCCGGTGAGGACGCCTTTGGGCTGATTGCCCAGCACGGTCACGGTTGTCCCCTGCTGGCGCACGGCGAAGCCGTCGCTGTCGCCGATCTGTTCGCGATCGGCGGCGAAGCCCTCTGGTTGCACGGCCAGGACGATGCGGCCGGCTGCGGGGCCGGGCGCCGGCAGAATCGGCAGCGTCGCGCCGGAGATCAAGGCGACATGCTCCTGCAATTCCTTGGCGGTGTAGGCGAGCACCGGGCCGGCGTCAGCCGGGCAGATGATCTCGGCGACCGGCTGACCGGACTTAGCCAGGGGCAGTGCGGCGTGGACACATGCCGATGAGAGCAGCGCTGCGGAACATAGCAGAGTGGTCTGGAAGAATGACATGGTTTTTCTCTTTACTGAAGCGGGTGATTGGGGGGGGGCGTGGCTAGCTTGCGACTATTAGGCGGCTGTGTCGGTGAAACAGGTGAAATGGCGTTGCTGCCCTTGTGGGGGCAGTGGCAGATGCCCAGCAAAGCGTCATCGCGGGATGCCGCATTCGCATGGCTCGAATAACATCGTGCTGGCATGTGAAATATCCACGCAGAAAATCGATTTTATGGCGCTCCTGCTATGCAGCCAAGGCGGTCTTGGGGTGATCGCTGGGCTTGAAAACGCAGCTAGTGCGGGAATGCAGAAAGGCTATAACCGTTCCTGGCTGGAAACGGTGCCGTGCCCGGGTGATGTTAATATGGGTTGTGTGCTTGACCTCTCAACTTACGTGCATATAATTTGAGTACGGTGCATTTGAGTGCGGCAATGTGGCGTGTTGCAGCAAGATATCCTGGTCAGGCAATGATTGGTGTTTTGTGAAAGGGGTGTGGTATGAGCAATTATGTGCGTTCCATGTTGTTTGGAGTTGTCTTGCTCGTAGCGATGGGTTCGGCGTGGGCGGGGATTGATGGGACCTGGCGGCATTTAGCCTATGAAGTGGACACCATGCTGCATTGGTCGTCCTTGATCAATGCGTCGGGTACGCTCAATGGCACAATGAATTACGAGGAAATTCTTTCCGATGAAGATGGCGACAGTGGCACCGTTCCCTTGACGACGGTTTTTCATGAGCGCGGGGGGGTGACGGTTGATGTTGGCGGGGGCGAGGAAATCTGGAATTTGTACCGCAATTTGGCTGAGGACGTCATGGGCGGCATTGGTGTTGATGAGGATGACGAGTTGGTGGCGTTGAAGCTGTTTGTGCAGCCGGCGACCAATCACAGCGCGGCGGATTTGGGGGGGCGCTGGCATGTCCGGCGTTTGCTTTTTGAGCCGGGTGCGCCGGCTTTTGTCGGCTACGGCAAAGCCGAGGGCAGCCTCAATGGCGTGATGACATCGCGTTGGGAATACAGCCCGATGGAGACGGCCGAGAAAGAGCTCGTCGTGAGCAGTACGATTACGGCTGCCGGCGTGGTGTCGTTAACGGTACGGGTGCCGGTGACGGGGGCTCGTGGCGAGCTGGAGGATTTTAGCTACACGGGTTACATGAATGCCAGTCGTGATGTCATCATCAGCACGAGCGCGCCCAATGCTGCCGAGGCGAACTGGAATTTGCTGGTGTTGGTCAAGCAGGCAGCGGCATACAGTCGGGCGGATCTGGCCGGCACCTGGGCGATGGCGCAGATGTGGGTCGGGCCGGATGGCATGGATGATGCTGCTTTAGATCCGGAATACGCCGGCTACTCGCGGGGCATTGGCGCACTCAATGGCCGTTTTAATATTGAAGAAAGCGGCGATGTTTATTCCGGCTGGCGCGGTGAGCGTGAGATCGTCGGTCTAAAATCTTTTGTGTATAGCGACGGTCAGGTCAAGATGATGTCTATGGACGGCGGTCAGCCTCTTTCCGGGCAGATGAACGCCTCAAAGAATGTCATCGTCTGTGCTGATAACTCTGATGGCGATGTCAATTACAGTGTCTTTGTGAAAGTAAGCGAAGACGGCTTTGGTGATTTCACTTACTCCGTTGCTGGCGGCAAGGCGACGGTGACGGGCTATGACGGCGCCGGCGTGGCGGTGGTGCCGGCGACCTACAATGGCGTGCCGGTGACGGCCATTGCCGATGGCGCTTTTGCCAATAACCCGTGGTTGTTCAACGTGGTCATGCCGGCGTCGATAACGCGCATTGGCGCGGATGCGTTCCGTGGCTGCGTCGGTCTGGAGTGGCTGACAATGCCGGCGGGGCTGCAGAGCATCGGCGCAGGCGCTTTCAACGGCTGTGAGAACCTTGCGGCGATCTTCTTCAAGGGTGGGCGGCCTACGGCAGATGGCGTACTTGGTTCGTCGGCCATAGGTGGTTTTGCTGAGGGCAATTCCGGCTGGGGAGACAGTGCCGGCGAAATGCTTGGCGGCTTGGCCGTGACGCGGATCAATTATGCCCCGGAGAGCGATTTTGAGACGTACGAGATTCCCATTGGCGTGTCGCTGACGCGCTACAAGGGCAATGCCGAATATGTGAATGTGCCACCAACGATTGGCGGCAAGTCCGTGATAACTTTGGGTAAAGACCTTTTTGCCTACCGGCCTGAAATCCGCCTGCTGATTTTGCCGGAGAATTTGCTTGAGATTGGTCAGGGCAGCATGGCGTCCTGTGACAATTTGCGCACCGTGATTTTGCCGTCGACGTTGCAGAGCATCGGCGAGTACGCGCTGGAGGACAACGAAAGCCTTCTTTTCGTAGACATTCCGGAGGGTGTTGCGCAGCTTGAACCCGAGGTCTTTCTGGACTGCTCGCAGCTGGTTTCGGTAAGCATGCCGACGACCATGAATTACATTGGCGACTTCGCCTTTTCGGGCTGTTCACTGTTAGGCAGTATGAGCATCCCAGCGCCGGTAATGTACATTGGCGATGGTGCATTTACGGGCTGTAATTCATTGGTGCGATTCATTGTTGACGCGGAAAATGATTTTTTTGCGTCCACGGCTGACGGCGTCTTGTGCGACAAGGCGCTGGCTAGGCTCATCCAATATCCAGCGGGGCGACTAGGTCCCTATGCCATACCGGCTTCGGTGACGGGCATTGCCCCCTGGGCGTTTCATTCCGCAAGACTGCAAAGTATTGACATAGGTGCCACGATTGTATCGATTGGCGCTGGTGCCTTTGCCTTATGTGACGAACTGCAGGTGATCAACGTCGCAGCGACCAATGCGCAGTTCAGCAGTGTGGACGGCGTGCTATTCAGCAAGGACGGCACGGCGCTGTTGCAGTACCCCGGTGGGGTGGCCGGTGCTTACAGCGTACCCCTTGGCGTGACTAACATCGGTGCCTTTGCCTTTGCGGGTTGCTGGCGCTTGAGCGGCATTGAGTTGGGTAGCGGCGTGCAGACCATTGGTGTGTGGGCCTTTGCTGAGTGTATGGCTCTGCGCGAAGTGGCTTTGCCGGCGGGATTGCAGCGTATTGAGGAAAGCACTTTTGAAAGTTGCCATTCCCTGCAAAACGTGGCCATACCGGGCAGCGTCACCTTCATTGGCGAATCGGCGTTTGAGGACTGTTACAGCCTCCGCCAAATCGTTATTCCGGAAGGTGTGCTCAGCATTGGTGAAGATGCTTTTGACAACTGCGTGCAGCTGCAGGCGATTGTGGTGCCCGACAGCGTGACTGAGCTTGGCGAAGGCGCTTTTGCCGAGTGTGAGCGTTTGGAAACGGTGGTGTTGGGACGCGGCGTGACGGTCATTCCCTACGATTGCTTTTATGGTTGTTCATCGCTGCGGGAGGTCACGATCCGTGGCCCCCTGGCTGAAATCGGCGAGTATGCGTTTATATATTGCGAGTCTCTGCCGAACTTTGTTGTACCGGCGACGGTGACGATGATTGACACCTTTGCCTTTTGGGACTGCCCCAGTCTGGCCAGCATCGAGTTCATGGGGGCCGCGCCGCAGATTGGCTGGCAGCCATTCCCGAATACTCTCACCACACTACTTTACTATTGGAACAGCCAGGATGGCTGGAATCCTCCTGATCAGACTTGGAATCTGTATATCGACCAGCTGCAAGGGCGGGATCGGACCTTCCGGGTGGTGTTTACCACCGGTGGCGCGGGCGTGCGTACGGGTGGTGGTGAGCTGGTGCAGGATGTCGTGGAGGGGCAGCAGGCAGTCCCGCCGGACCTGCAGACAGTCGGGCCGGCATGGACTTTGCGTGAATGGGAGCCGCAGCCGGGAGTTATTACTGCCGACACCACTTATCGAGCACTGTACGCGTACCACTACGAATTACCTAGTGGCTGGGATCTCATTGGTGCTCCGCTACAGCCGCGAGCAGAGCCGGTATATGATAATTTTGGGCAAGGCGTCACTGGCTTTGACGCTGCCGGCAGGCAATATGTTCACCCGAACACCATCGCCGTGGGCAAAGCCTACTGGATTTTCACCGAGGCGGATGAGCCCGCTGACTTACTTGGCTATTCGCCGAGCGATAGCGGCCTCAATGAGTTGCTGCCCGCTGGCTGGAATTTTGTTAGTCCAGCCTTGCCGGTGGCGGGCCTACCGGAAGGCGTCGAGGCTGCTTGGGAATGGACTGGTCAGACCTACCAGATGTGCACTCAGATCGTGCCCGGCCGTGGCTACTGGTTGTATCAGTCGCAACAGTGATGTGATTGGACGTAAAAAACGCACGGCCCCGCTTGGCGCGATGTCAGGTGGGGCCGTGCGTTTTGTGATGGGAAGGGCAGAGGCGAGAGAGGGCTGTTACGCATTGTGGTTCGGCCCGGCGGCCTTCTTGGCCACGAAGAGATGCGAGTACGACTTGCCGATGGCCATGTCGTCGGGGTAGGCGACCAGGTAGGCGAACTGGCTGATGACGATAGGGTCTTGGAAGAGCGGGTTTTTAGCGGTACTGAAGTCGATGCGTTTTTTGGTCACCAGCTTGGCTTCGCGGATGGAGAGGATATTGCAGAGGCCCTGGCCGAGGACGCGCTGCAGCGTGAAGCCGTGGGTGTTCAGCATCGCTTCGACGGCGTCGCGCGCGAAGATGTGCCGGTGATAGGGGTTGGTGGACGCGCCGTCGTCGCCGGTGCGTTCATAGCGCGGGTTGGGAACCGAGATGAGGAGGGTGCCGGACGGTTTGAGGGCACGGGCCAGCAGGCGCAGCAGGGCGTCTGGATGGTTGACGTGCTCGAGGATCTCGAAGGCGACGGCGAGGTCGTAGCGGTCGGGTGCGCAGGGGGACTCAGCGGCTGTGTTGTCGGCATCAAAAAGCCGGTAGGCGATATTGCGCGCGTGGTGGTGGGTTCGGGCATCGGCGAGGTAGTCGGCATTGACATCGAAGGCATCGACCTGCCGTGCGGCCTGAGCGAGGATGGCGCTGCCGTAGCCGTTGGCACAACCGAAATCCGCTACCGTGCAGGTACCGTTTTGGATTTTGTTGATCGTGTCCTTGGCGAAGAGATAACGCCCGAGGTGCTCGATTTTGACCCAAAAGCACGGGTCTTCCTGCATAAACGGATCGATGAATTCGCGGTCAATCCACATGTGTGGGTCCTATTTTGGCGCCATTGTGGAGAAGGTCGGTGGGTTGTAGGCGTGTCGTTTGCCTAAGGTAATGTCGGCGACGGCACATGCCAGCGGTATCCCTGGCCGCGAAGCGGCAGAAGCGCTGAAAGCGCGAGACATACCAGGCCCAGGGCAAGCACGCTGAAAGCGTGCGCCGCCCTGGGTACAACGGCGACTTTGTTCGTGTTCCTCGGCCCCTTTTGCCCCAGTCGGCGAAGCTGACTGGGACAAAAGGGGCAATGGAACTCACTTGCTTGCTGCGGCAATTTTGCGCTGTGCCCCTTCGTCGCAGGTCTTTTAGGCCGCCCCTTCAGGGCTCTTTTGGGTTGGGACACCTTACCCAGGGCGACGCGCCCTGCGGGCGCTTGCCCTGGGCTATCTTAGGGCGCACCTTCGGTGCTCAAAACCTCGGCGAATGACCTTGTGCATGATTACCAATCAACTCATCGCCGGCGATTGCCGCATGCTATGTGAAGAGCATTGCTCCTATGAAATCCGCTGCCTGGTTGGCCACCCATGTGTAATGGCTGGGCGGCGGTTCGCCGCCCAGCCATTGGACCTTGCTTTCCGCCGACCTTTGCGGCAGCGGGTTTCATAGGCGCCATTGATACCGTGTGGACCACGGCTAAAGCGCAGCCCGCTTCGTGCGCGCGACCTTATAGGATGGGGGCCCCCTACGGTGGGGGGGCTGATTTCAAGAACCGCAGGAAAAATAGTCAAAAACTCGCCCTTTGACAAGTAAAAAAGACACCGAATAACAGCAAATTGTGGATCAGGATGATTTGAGCTGTCTTGTTCGTGTGATTTGGGCATTCATCGTTGTGAGTTCTGGTGAACCGATCGCGTCGCTCAGATGCCCGCTTTATTGCGGCGGTGAGCGACATTCCACCTTAGTCATGTCCCTCTTGTGCGCAGGTCGGCGGCGCTGGCAATAACGGCGTCTCAATGACTGTCCGACGACGCGAAAAGGTACTCGTTCAGTAACCACCCCGACGGAGAAAACCCCGGGGTTTTTCCCACCGGGGTGGTTACTGAACGAGTACCGAGGCAGGGGTAATTACGGTTGCGGGGCATTTTGGAAACGGGGTAAAGCCCGTATATTATGCCGCTTGGTTCCGGGTGTCTTTCATGGCGAGTTCACAATAACGATGAGGTGGCGAACATGAAGTTAACGGGAGTATTGAGCATGGCGGCGACGATGACCATGAGTGGGCTGGTGGCTTCGGCGGCCAGTTATTATGTGGACAGCAGCGGCGGCAATGACGGCAATGACGGCTTGCAGCCGGAAAGCGCTTGGCAGTCGCTGGCGCGGGTCAATGGTGCGGTTCTGGCGCCTGGTGATGAAGTGCTGTTCAAGCGCGGGGGGCTTTGGCGCGGCGTGCTGGTGCCGCGTTCTGGGGAGCCGGGCAAGCCGGTTCGCTATGCGGAATACGGCGACGGGCCGCTGCCAATCCTGCAGGGCTCTGTTGCTGCTGATAATGCGGCCGACTGGCAGGAAGTCAAGCCAGGGATATGGCGGACATTGCCGGCGCGCATGGCCGATTTTCAAGCCCTTGTCAGCGATGCGGCGACCAAGCCCTGGGCACGGCACCAGGAGGGCGGCGCCGCCGTGGCCATCAGCAACGCCACTAATGACCAGGGGCTGAATGTGGTGACTCTGCTGGTAGAAAAGAGTGGCGTGAGCAACAACCACGTGCAGCTGTGGGGGCCGGAAATGCCCGAATTTGCCGAATGCATGGTGCTGCACATGCGCGGGCGCAGCAGCAAGGCGACGCGGCTGGAGAACATCAACATTTGTCAGAATAGCCTGCCGTGGACCCGCTATGCTAATGGCCGCACGGATGTGACCTTGGGTGAAGCTTGGCAGGATTTCCAGATTGTCTTTGAGCGGGTGATTGGCGCGGTTCCGACCGTGCGGATATTGCACATGTCGGTGGGCGGGGTGTTGCCGGCGGAAGCGACGATTGAACTGCAGATTGTGCGGGCGGAAAGCTGCCGGCGGGTGGGGGGCATGGCCTTACCCGTCGATGTGGGCAATGTCATTTTTGATCACGGACGGGCCTGTGGTTGGAAGAAGTGGTCTGAGGACGACTTGGTCAATGTTGGCGATTACTACTATTCGCCGCACAGTCAGTGCGTGTATTTGCGTCATGACGGCAATCCGGCCGTGGCGAACAAGAGCATTGAGCTGGCGCTGCGCACGACCATCATCAGCCAGGGCAGGGCGCATGACGTGCTCTATGAAAACCTCGCTGTGCGCTACGGCGCGGCCCATGGTTTTGGCGGCGGCGACACCAAGCGCATCGTCATTCGCGGCTGCGATATCTACTACATCGGTGGCGGTCATCAGTACACCAAGAAGGGCCGGCCCGTGCGTTTTGGCAACGGCATTGAATTTTGGGGCAATGCCGACGAGCACTTGGTGGAAAATAACCGCCTGTGGGAAATCTATGATGCGGCGCTGACCAATCAGGGGCGCGGCGATGGTGACAAGATCCGCTCCTTCGAGACCAACATCACCTATCGCAACAACGTGATCTGGAATGCGGAGTATTCATTCGAATACTGGAACAACGATATTACGGAGAACATCTTCTTTGTCAATAACACCTGTGTGGACGCGGGGACGGTGTGGTCGCATGCCCAGCGCCCCAATCCCAATGGTGCGCATCTGATGTTCTACAACAACTCGGCCAAGACCAAGAATTTCGTCATCCGCGACAACATCTTCGTGAACAGCACCGAAGTGTGCATGCGCATTTGGAATGACTGGCAGGAGCCGCCCCTGTTGGACTACAATCTCTGGCATGGCGGCGGGCAGCCGCTGGTGCGTTTTGAGAAAAAGGGCGTCTTCGGACCGGACACCTTCGCCGCCTACCAGCAGCAATTCGGCTTTGATCGCAACTCGGTGATTGCCGAGCCGGTCTTTGTGGACCCTGCCCGGCGTGATTATCGCCTGGCGCCAAATTCGCCGGGGCGGCGCGGCGCGTCGGACGGCGGGGCCTTTGGTGCGCGGCTGCCCTGAGAGGCCTTGCCTGGTCGCAAGCGATATTGTCGATACCATCATTGAGATGTATGCACGAGGCGGAGCATATGGCGAGCAACGCGGATTTGAGCATCATTCCTTTTTCGCATCTTGATCTCTTTTGGGCGGGCACGCGTGAGGAATGTCTGTCTCGCGGCAGCCACATCATACGCGAGGCGCTGGCGCTGCTGGACGCGCATGACGACTTTCGCTTCATGATTGAGACGACCAACTTTCTTGAACACCATCTGAGCTGTTTTCCCGAGGACTGCGAACGCCTGCGGCGCTATGCGCAGGCGGGTCGTCTGGAGTTGGTGCCCTTGCGGTCGATCATCTACTCCCATCTGCCCAGTGGCGAGACGACCGTCCGCAATGTGCTGTATGGCCTGGATGAATGCCAGCGACTGCTGGGGGTGAGTCCAGACATCCTGAGCATGTCGGACATTCCCGGCGCGACGCCGCAGCTACCGCAGCTGACGGCGCAGTTTGGCATGCGGGTGTTGGTGTTGTCTCGTGGCTGCCCCGTGCATACGGATTTTGCGCGCTGGCATGGTCTGGATGGCACGGTGGTGGACGCGTACTATCCACTGCATTACGGCAGTCTCGCCAACATGCTCTCGCCCTTCCCGGATCCCGAGCGGCGCGAGGCCGGCCGCAAGCGTTTCGCGGACTACTGCGCGGCTGTCGACTATCCGCAGATCATGCATTGGGGCATGGACCTCTATGCGCCGACCGAGGACATCTATCAGTTCATCAAAAGCTGGAACGCCGAAGGCGTGCGACCTCTGCATTACGCCACCTTCAAGGAGTTCTTCGCCAAAACGACGCCTTCGGCGGTGAAGGAGCTCTACGGCGAGATTCCCAGTGAATGGCCGAACATCGAAAGCAGCTGGCCGGACTTGTGGCCGCAGGACATCGCGGCCGAGATGATGCTCCATGACGCCGAGTGGCTTGCCGCCGTCAATGTCCTCATGGGGCGCGACGATCAGCCTGGAGCGGGCCTGCGGCAGGCATGGGACTGGCTGCTGGACGGCATGGACCACAACCAGAATGGCATCGGCGGCGAAGTGGCTGACGAAGACAAACTGCGCCTGAAGACCAGCGCGCGGGACGTCGCCCGGCAGTGCTTCGAGGCCCTTAGCCGGCGTTTCGCGGCGCGGACGACGGCGCCGCGGCCGCACTCTTTCCCGATCGTCATTTACAACTCATTGTCCTGGCGTCGCAGCGAGCTGGTGCGGGCGCGCACAGCCGTGTACGGCGATAGCTTCGCCGCCATCCGGACCACGAACGTGCCACATAACGCGGTCAGGCTGATCGACGACGCGGGGCGGGAAGTGCCCTACCGGCTGGTGCGCCATCTCAATATGGTCGCCGATACCTTCGAAGTGGAATTTTTCGCGCGGGACATTCCGGCTTTCGGCGCTCGGGCGTACTACCTCGAAGCGGCGGAGCGTGCGGCTTTGCCGGCGCCGGCGGGCGATATTCATGACGACCGCGATCTTGATCGCCGCTATGGCAACCGCCCGGTCGACCGCGACGAGTTCGAGAACGACTTCTTCAAGGTCACCGTTGACCGCATCACTGGCGGCGTATCGATATACGACAAAGTCCACGGTCGGCCGCTGGTTACCAACGCGGCGATGGTGGGCGTGGAAGAGCGCCGTGGCAACTACATCAGCAGCATGCCGTTGTCGGGACGGGTGTTGCCGGCGATTATTGACAGCGTGGAGTGGCCCGTGCATGACGCACTGAGCACCGTAGTGGAGATCACTGGGCGCATCTACAATCAGCGTTTTACGCAGCGCTTGACGTTCTGGGCTGACCGGCCCTTGATTGAGCTGGAGAATCGTCTTGAATGGCGCGAGCACCGCTATGTGCGCATTGAGCAGAGCTTTCCGCTGCAGAGCACGGAAGACGTGCAGTGGCGTTACGGCGTGCCATTTGGGCAAGTGCGCTATCCCGAGAGCATCTACTACCGGAGCAATCCGGCGGAAACGGCCGCGCCCAGTCCGACGAGCCAGTTCAAGGCAATGGATGTGACTGACGTGAGTACGATCCGCCTGGCGCGGGAGTGGGTCGATGGCGGCGATTCCGTGAGTGGCGTGACCATCGGCGCCGACCATCGCATGTGGGTGTTCACGGGCAACACGGCGAACTGCTGCATGCTGCGGGGTATTGGCTGTACCTCTGGCGGCGTGCAGGTCAACGAAGACGGCAGCAAGACAAGCGTGCAGCGGCCGCCCTTCGGCGATTACGTCTTTCGGTTCCGGCTGGCGCCCCGTGATGCTGGGGTGCCGGTGTCGGGCCGTTGTGGCCACGAATTGAATGCGTCGTTGCGCTGCGTTGGCGTGGGCATGTCCCAGCCGGCGGCAGCGGGCACAGCAGTGGGGCTGTCCCTGCCGGGGTTGCCCGATTGTAGTGACACGACCGTGGCCGTGTCGTGGGTGAAGACCGCCGAGGGGAAGCCCGGCGCGATCGTGCTGCGTTGCTATGAAAGCGCGGGCGCAGCGGCGTCCTTGCGCCTGCCGGCGCAAGCGGGCTACGCCTGGCGCTTGGCGGATTTACGGGAACGGCCTTTAGCGGACGAGCCGGGGGCGGCGTTGGCATTCAGGCCCTATGAGATCAAGACGCTGCTGCTCGTGCCGCAGGCATGACTACTGCCCAGCGACCGATGTGAATCTTTGCCCGCCAAGCGGGCGACGGAAGGAGCTGTCATGAGAGACGCTGACGTACGTGACTGCAATGGTTGTCCGACCCTCCACATTGATGGTCAGCCGGTGACCGGGTTGATGCACTGGAAATGGAACGTCGAGGAAGTCGATGCGGCCAATTTTGGCCGCTGCGGTGTGCAGTTGTTTTCGTTCATTGGCCAGTTGTGGTTGGGCGCGGGGCCGGACCCGTCTCAGCCGGTGGTCTACGGTGATGTGCAGACGCCGTTTCCGGCGATGACGCCCGAGGTGATTGACCGGACGATGCGGACTCTGCTGGCTGGCAATCCCGACGTGTTGGTGCTGCCGCGCATCCGCATGGTGCCGCCGGAGTGGTGGAAGCAGGCGCACCCCGGCGAACTGATGGTGCATTATTCGGTGGACAAACGCGAGTTTGTGCGTGGGCCGCTGGCGGCGGTGACGTCGTCGCGCTGGCTGGCCGACGCGACCCGGGCGTTGGTGGCGGCCGTGGAGTACTTCGAGGCGCATTGGGGCGAGCGGGTGATCGGCTACCACACGGGGTTTGGGTGCTGCGCAGAACACGCCTATCTCTGGGGCAATGTCGTCAGTGATTACAGCACGCCGCAGCTCAGGGCCTTCCGTGAGTGGCTGCGTGGCAAGTACGGCAGCGTCGATGCGTTACGTACGGCCTGGGGGCAGCCCACGCTGGATTTCGCCACGGTGGAATTTCCGCCGCCGGCGAGCGTTTTGGGCGCCGCCACGTCGCAGTCGCCGCTGATGCTCGGTGCGAGCAGTCGCTGGCGGGTGGATTTCCAGCAGTTCACGGCTGAAGCCATGGCCGACTCGGTGATTCTGCAGGCCAAGACGGTCAAGCGGACGCTGGCCAAGCTGGGACGGCGGAAAGTCTACAGCACCTTCTATGGCTACATGAATCTGGAGGCCAATAGTGGGGGGCATTTTGGCGTTGGTCACAACGCCCAGCAGCGGGTACTGAACTCACCGGACGTTGATTTGATCTGCGCGCCCATCAGCTACGCGGCGCGGCAGCCCGGCGGTTTCAGCACTGCGCAGGTGCTGCCCGGCAGTATTGGCCTGCATGGCAAACTCTACTACGGCGAGGACGACACCGGTACGCACCGGGCCAGCGCCCACCACGGCTTCGTCGCCAGCGATGCGGACAGTGCGGTCAATAATCTCCGACGCAATTTTCTCGACATCTGGCGTTCGGGTGGGTCGCTGTGGTGGATGGACCTGCGCGGGCAGGGCTGGTTCTACGACGATGCCTTGCTAGCTGAAATCACGCGTCTGCGGCAATTCGCCGACGAGACGCTGGTGCGGCGGCAAAGCACGGCCGAGATCGCGGTTTTTGCCAGTGACCGTAGCGAGCACGCCATGCGCGGCTTTCCCCTGCGTTTTGCGGGGCTGTTCATTGAACAGCAGCTGCACGAGATTGCGGCGATCGGCGCACCGTACGACATCTTCCGCATTGAGGACCTGCCCGAGCTGGTTAAGCAGGGCCGTCTGCAGCAATACCGCTTCTGCGTGGTACTCAACGCGTTCATGGTCGACGACGCGTTGTTGCGGCTAATGCGCCAGCGTCTTTGTGCTGAAGGGCGGACCGTGCTGTGGTTTTATGCGCCGGCTTTGGTCCACGACGGCAACTGCGATGTGGAGCGGGCGAAGGCCCTGACCGGTATGGACTTCGCGCTCATCAACCAGGGCCGTGCGTCCATGCTGACGGAGACCTGGCTGGCTGGCCAGCGCGTCGTCTATGGCTACAGCGGCAATCTCTTCCCACGCCTGAGCGGCAAAGACCCTGCGGCCGATAGTCTGGGCTATTATGTCGAGGGCACGAGCATTGTTGCCCCTGGCACGGGCGATGGCGCCGCGCTGATGGCGAAACGCCTGCCCGATTGGCGGTCCATCTGGAGCAGCTCGCCGGGCATGCCGTCGCCTCTGCTGGCGCATTTTGCCGCCGAGGCCGGCGTGCATCTCTATGGTCGCCGCGGCGACCAGATACTCACCGGGCCGGGCTGGCTGGGCGTGCACGCGAAATGCACCGGGGAACTGACGCTCAGCCTCCCCGTGCCGGCGACGGTGCGCGACGCCTTCAGCGGTGAGGAACTCGGGCAAAACACCCGCTCCTTCACGGTGACCACGACCCGCGGTGAAACCAGGTTATTTAAGATTGGCTAGAACGGGGCCGCGTAAGGCCGTGATGTCGTATAAGGAACACCGATGTTATTGAGTTTGGCCCTGGTGCTGATATTGGGAATTGCCGCGGCGCAGTTGTGTGAGCGGCTGCGCTTACCGGGGTTGCTGGGCATGTTGCTGGTTGGTCTGGCGCTTGGGCCGCATGCGCTGGGGCTGCTTGACGAGCAGCTCATGGCCATAGCGCCGGATTTGCGGCAGCTGGCACTGGTGGTGATCTTGGCGCGGGTGGGGCTGTCGCTGCAACTGACTGAACTGCGGCGGGTCGGTCGCCCGGCCTTTCTGATGTGTTGGCTGCCGGCGCTGTTTGAGATCGCCGGCATTATCTGGTTGGCGCCATGGCTTTTGGGCGTGAGTATTCTTGAGGGGGCGATACTCGGCGCGGTGGTTGCGGCGGTGTCGCCGGCGGTCATTGTCCCGCGCATGTTGTCGCTGATGGACCGTGGTTATGGCGGTCGTAAAAGCATCCCGCAGCTGTTGGTTGCGGGCGCATCGGTGGACGACATTTTTGTGATCGTGCTGTTTACGTCTTTTGTGGCGATGGCTGCCGGTACGGGCGTGACGCTGGGTAGCGTCGTTCGCATACCGCTGGCGGTGGCATCGGGCGTGGCGGGTGGGATTGCGTTGGGATTGGCGTTAGCGGCGTTGTTTCGGCGTTTGGAGCTGCGGGATTCGCTCAAAGTGCTCATTTTTTTGAGTGTTGCCTTTTTCTGCATGGCCTTCGAGCAGCGTGTAGTCGCGCCTTTTTCGGCATTACTGGCGATTATCTGCATGGGCCTGACGCTGTTGCGGCGCGAGGCGGAGGTGGCGCGGCGTCTGGCGGTGAAATTCAGCAAAGTGTGGGTGGCTGCTGAGATACTGTTATTTGTGCTGGTTGGCGCGGCGGTTGACCTGCGTTATGCGTTGGCTGCCGGGGTACTGATTGTGCTGCTGGTGGTGTTGGCGTTGGTGTTCCGCATGGCTGGGGTGTGGTGCAGTCTGTTGGGAACGCCGTTGGCGGCGCCGGAGCGTTTTTTCTGCATGGTGTCGTACATTCCCAAGGCGACGGTGCAGGCGGCCATTGGTGCGGTGCCCTTGGGCATGGGCCTGTCCTGTGGGCCGCTGGTGTTGGCGGTAGCCGTGGTGGCCATCTTGTTGACGGCGCCTTTGGGCGCCCTGGCGGTCGATCTGAGCTACCGGTTCTGCCTGGCGCAGGATCACGTGCCGAAGGGATGAGCGCCTAGAAGGGGCGTTACACCAGCCATTCAGGCGTCGCTGGCGCTGGCCGCCTCCAGTTCGAGAAGCTGCCGTTTGATGGCCAGACCGGCCCGGAAGCCACCGGGGGCGCCATGGGCGGCAAGGACGCGATGGCAGGGGATGATGATGGCGATGGGGTTGCGATTGCATGCCTGGCCGACGGCGCGTGCCGCGCCGGGCTTGCCGATGGCTGCGGCCAGCTCGCCGTAGCTGCGGGTGTCGCCGTAGGGGATTGCACGCATGGCTATCCACACGCTCTGCTGGAAGGGCGTGCCAGCGGGCTGGATGGGCAGGGTGAAGACGCGGCGGTCGCCGGCGAAGTACTCGTGGAGCTCCGCACACGCCTGGCGCAGCAGGGGGTGGTGGTCGTTACGAACGCCACAGGCGTCGGGGGCGACGTCATCGCCGGGCAGGCCGAGTTCGCAGATGGCATTGTTGCTGGCCACAATGCGTAGGGTGCCGATGGTTGATGCAAGGGTAGTGAAGACCTTGTCGCTCATGCCTGGTGCTCCTGATTATGCGGGACTGATGTCCTGGCCGTCAGCTGGCAGGCGATGGACGAAGCGCCAGGCGACGACCACCGCGATGACGCCGGAGAGGACGTCGCTGGCCAGCCGCGCCAAGAAGAGCCCGGGGAGACTGCCGAGGACCATGGCCAGCAGCGACAGCGGGATGTGCAGGCCGACAATGCGCATGGCTTTGAGCCAGGCGTCGGTGTTGGGGCGACCACAGCCCGTGAAGGCGAAGCCCGCGAAGCGGAATATCTCGACCATGAACAGGCCGTAGGGGATAATGCGCAGGTACGTGATCATGATTTCCTGCACGGACTGTTCGGGCGTGAAGAAGACGACGATCTTCGGAGCGAAGATGATGAAGACGGCGCCCATGGCGATGAGGAAGAACGCAGCGGCGCCAATGGCGAAGCGGAGGCACTGGCGCACACGGCTGTAGAGTTTGGCACCGTAGTTCTGGGCGATCATGGGCATGAGGGTGATGCCGACGGCCATGGGGAAGACGAAGGCGACCATCTCCAGACGACTGGCGGCTGAAACGGCGGCGACGGCGGTATCGCCAAAGGACGCGGTGATGCGGGTGGTGACGGCGTTGCCGATGGGAAAGAGCAACATGCCGAGAATACCCGGGATGGCATAGCGGATGATGGTCCGCCATGCCTCGAACAGCCGGGGCAGGGCGATGCGGCGGAAATGCAGCAGCTCGGCTTGGCGGAGGATAACGATGATGACCATGGCAGAGACCATCTGTGACAGCACGGTGGCGATGGCGGCGCCGCGGATGCCCATGCCGGGAACGGGCCCGAAGCCGAAGATGAAGAGGGGGTCGAGGACAATGTTGACGAGCATGCCCAGGATGGTCATACTGCTGGCGCTTTTGGGCTTGCCGGCGGCAATGAGCGCTTTGTTGCCTTCCATGCTCAGGCCGGCAGTGAAGCAGCCGAAATACCACACGTCCATGTAACGGCGGACTTGTACGAGTGTCTCGCCTTCGGCCCCGAAGGCCGCAAAAAGCCAGTTGGCGCTGGCGATGCCGATGGCCGCCAGCAGGACGGCGATGATGCTGACTAGGAGCATGCCGGAACTCACCAGCAGCGCGGCTTGTTTGCTGTCGTTGCGGCCAAGCGCGTGGGCCATGGTCGCCATGATGCCGCCGCCAGTGCCGTGGAAAATACAGCCAACCAACATAACGACGGGAAAGGTGAAGCCCATCGCGGCCAGTGGCGCTTCGCCACCGAGCTGGCCCACAAAAAAGGTGTCGGCAATGTTGTAGCCGGACATGGCCAACGTGCCGGCCAGCATGGCACAGGCCGTCTTCAGCATGGTCGTGCCAACTGGCCCGTGGGTGTACTCTGCTTTGATGGAACTCATAAAGATTTTGTTCTTGGACAGGGGGGAAGGGGAACAGGGGGAAAATCGTTGATCGGACTGATCAGACCGATGGGACGTACGGGACGTATGGGACGTATAGGTCTCATGCGTCTTATACGTCCTATACGTCCTATACGTCCTATACGTCCTATACGTCCTATAGGTCCACCAACAAGCCCGCTGGACAAACCGTCGCTTTGGCGGCGCTGAGAGAAGACCTCAGATATCGCCGGTCATTTTTTCGACGGGTAGTTGGAATGCCTTGATGCCCTCGTGGGTGCCGATTTCGTCGCGGATGGTTTGGATCGTGGCCATGATATTGTCTGCCATGGCTTCGTCGGTGACGATCATGAGGGCGGTGTTTGCGCCTGGCCAGACGTTGTCGTCCATCTTGGGGCCGCTGCTGACGCCTTTGCCGACGAGTCGCGGCCACTGGGTGTAGCAGGTGACGCCGAGTTTATCGATGGCGTCGTGGACTTCTTCCTGGATGGAGATATTAAAGACGATGATGATCATTTTCATGGCGGGTATTTCCTTGCGTTGCCTGGTATTTGGTCAGGCCTGGGCGGTGCTGGCGGCGGGTTGTTTGTCTTTGGCGAGAAGACTGTAGAGGGTCGGGATGAACACCAGGGTGACCAGAGTGGAGATACAGAGACCGCCAATGATGGCGACGCTCAGCGGCGACCACAGTTCGGAGCCGGTGGCTCGCGACATGGCCATGGGCAGCATGCCGAAGACGGTGGTGAGGGTGGTCATCAGCACGGGGCGGAGGCGTTGGCGGCCGGCCATGGTGATGGCTTGGCGGACGGGTATTTTTCGCGCCACGAGGATATTGATGAAGTCGATCAAGACGATGGCGTTGTTGACGACAGTGCCGACCAGCATGATCAGGCCGATGAAGGACATGATATTGAGGGTCATGCCGGTGAGGGCCAGGGCAAAAATAGCACCGGCAAAGGCGAAGGGGATGGAAAACATGACAATGAAAGGCGCCAGGTAGGACTCGAACTGCGCGGCCATGATCATGTAGACCAGCAGGACGCCGAGGACGAGCATCAGCGTGAGGTCGCCAAAGGCCTTGCCTTGTTCCTTGATTTGGCCGTCGTAGTCAATGGCGACGCCGGGGGGCAGGATGATGTGGTCGGCGATGGCCCGTTTGAGGTCGGCGCCGACTTCGCCGAGAGAGCGGCCATAGACATCGAGCTGGAGGTAGATCACGCGCTCCTGACCGGTACGGTTGATGGTGACCGGCCCGAGCTCCTCCGTGACCGTCGCGAAGGAATCCAGACGGATGCGATTGCCGTTAACGCTGATTTCGCTGTTGAGGATGTCGTTGACCGTGCGGCGCTCGACTTCGCCGAGCTGCACGAAAATCTCGTATTCATCCTCGCCTTCGCGGAACTGACTGGCTTCGTTGCCATAGAAAAGTGTGCGGATGGACGAGACAATGTTGACGACGTTCACGCCAAGCACGGCGGCGGCTTCGCGGTCAATATTGATGACCAGTTCGCGGTTGCCGCTATCAAAGGTGATGATCGGGTCTTTGCAGCCAGGGATATCCAGGGCCAGCGAACGGATTTTCTGGGCGATATCCAAGGTGGTGTCCAGATCGTAGCCGAGGATTTGAACGACAATTGGCTTTTCGTTGTTGCCGCCCATGATGCGGCTCATCAGGCGGTTGGAGGTGGCCAAGGACACCCGGTCGAATTCGGGCCAGCCACGCAGCTCGCTGAGCACCGCTTCGCCGAGTTCGGCGACGCCGTAGGGGCGTTCTTCCAGTGGCAGGAGTTTGATGTTGACTTGGCCGATGTGGGAGCCGCGGCCGCCCCAGCCGCTGGAAGCGCGGCCAGCGCGCCAGTTGGTGAAACGCACCGCGCTGTCACGCGACTGGCCGAACTCATCCGGCGGGATGTGGCCGTTGAGGGCGACGATGAGTTCTTTTTCCTTCTGGTAAATAGTGTCGACGATCTTGCGGCCGGTGTGGGCGGTGAGTTCGGCGCGGGTGGATACGGGCAGCTGAAAACGGATGGTCATCTCGCCCGTGTCTTGATCGGGGGTGAATTCGGTGCCGACGAAGGGGATGGTCAACACGCCCGCGCCAATCACCAGCGCGGCAAAAATAACGACGGCGCTGCGATGCGCCAGACTGAGACCGAGGAGATTGCCGTAGGCGCGCTCGAAGGCGAGAAAATAGCCTTCAGTGCGCAGGTAGAGTCGGCGGTTCCATGATTGCTTTTTGCTGGCTTCGTCGATTTCGCGTTTACTGCGGGGGATGGTTTTGAGCAGTTTTGAGCTCAACATGGGGGTGAGCGTGAGGGCGCAGGCCAGACTGGCCAGCAGAGTTGCCGTGACCAGGCCGCCGAGCTGTCGGAACATGATGCCGGAGGCGCCTTCGACGAAGACCAGGGGCAGGAAGACGCAGATGGTGGTTGCCGTCGAGGCCAGCAGGGACAGACTCACCTCCGAGGCAGCGAACATGGACGCCTCGCGCACTTTCACGCCGCGGTTGACCTGGCTGGTGATGTTCTCCAGGACGACAATGGCGTTATCGACCACCATGCCGATGGCGATGGCTAGGGCCGACAGACTGATCATGTTGATGGTCCAGCCCATGAAATACATGAAGCAGAAGGCGATGATCAGCGAGAAGGGAATGGTCAGGACAATCACCAGCGAGGTGCGGATGTTGCGCAGGAAGAAAAAGGACACCAGAATTACGAACAGGCCGCCCCAGTACACCGTGCCCTTGACGTTGTTGATGGATTGCGTGATGAAGGTGCTGGAGTCGTTGACAATGAAGAATTCGATATCGCGGGGAACCACGGATTCCAGCCGAGACAGCTCGGCCAGAACGGCTTCGCAGACTTCGACGGTATTGGCGCCGCTGCGTTTCTGGACGATCATGATCATGCCGTCGCGCCCCATGGTTTCGACGTACTGGGTGATTTCCTCGAAAGAGTCAGTGATCTGGGCGATGTCCTTGAGGCGGACGATGGCGCCATCCTTCTGCAGGAGTGGAATTTCCTTGATTTGATCGGGGCTGACGTAATCGCCGAGGATGCGGATAGTGTACTCGATGATGCCGATCTTGAGGTTGCCGGCGGGTAGCGTGCGGTTTTCGTTGGCGATGGCGTTTTCGATGTCGGTCAGAGTCAGGCCGTAGCCCGCGAGGCGTTCACGGGAAAGAGTGACGTTGATCTGGCGTTTCAGGCCACCAAAGGCGTCAACCGCGCCGACGCCTTCCAGGCGCTGCAGGGGCTGGAAGACTTCGTCGTCGATGATTTCGTAGAGTTTTTCGATGCTTTCGCGGGCGGTGACGCCAATCACCATGACGGGCATGGACGCCGAGTCAAATTTGTAGATGGCGGGGTCGTCGACGTCGTCGGGAAGATTGCGTTTGACGGCGTCGATTTTTGAGCGCACGTCGTTGCTGGCTTCGTCGATGTTGGTACCCCAGGCGAACTGGCAGGAGATAGTCGAGCGGCCCTCGGAGGTCGTGGAGCGGATTTCGTCGAGGTTAGCGACGGACCCGAGGCGTTTTTCGAGGACGCGGGTGACTTTTTGTTCCACGTCCTCGCAGGACGCGCCCTGCCAGGTGGTGGCGACGGTGACGCGCGTGGGCTCGATTTCGGGGGTGAGGTCCACGCCGAGTTTCAGCAGGCAGATGATGCCGAGAGCGAGGACGGCGAGGAAGAGCATGGCGGTGGCAACGGGGCGGTTAACGCCGAATTCTGGTAGTTTCATAGGGATGTGGACCGTAATTCTGCTAGTTAATGCTTACAACCACGAATGGACACGAATGAGAACGACGTGGTACTTGGTGTCCAGGATCGTCGGACGTCATTATTTTTCGCCGGGGAGTTTGAGATTATTGCCTTCGATGCGGCGGATGGCGGCGCCGTCGGTGAGGCGGTGTTGGCCGACAACGACGACTTCGTCGCCTTCGTTGAGGCCGGCGAGGACTTCGACCTTGTTGGCGAAGCGGATGCCGAGTTTGGCGTCGACGGCGCGGACCTTCTCGCCGGCGACGACGTAGACGATATTTTTGTCGAGGTTGCGGATGGGCAGGCCGGTGTCAATGGCGACGACATTGTCGCGGGATTCGATGAGCATATCGACGGTGGCGTACATGCCGGGTTTGAGGCGGTAGTTGCCCTTGTCGTCCGGGGCGTTAGCGAGGACGATTTCGACCTGGGCGGTGCGGGTGGCCAGGTCGATGGCCGGGTAAATTTTGCTGATGATGCAGTCAATGACGTCACCGGGGAGGGATACCGTGCGGAGGCGGGCGCGAGTGCTGCCGGCACGGACTCGCGGCAGGTGATTCATGGGCACGGAGAGAATGACCTTGACCTGGTCCATGGCCAAAATGGTGACAATGGCCGTGGTGGGTGAGACCATCGCGCCGGGATCGACGTATTTTTTGCTGACGACGCCGTCCATGGGCGCGTAGAGCTTGGTTTCCGAGAGGTTGATTTCTGCCTGGTGGAGGGTGGCTTCGGCTTGTTGGAGGGCGGCTTCGGCCTGTTGGACGCTGGCTTTGCTGCGCTCAATGGCTGCTTGTGCCTGTTGGATAGCGGCCTCGGCGGAGCGGACTTGGGCTTCGGCGGCTTTTTCGGCGGCCTCGACCTTGTCGTAGTCGGCGCGAGCCTGGTCGGCGGCGGTTTCGGCCTGGTCGTAGTTCTGTTGGGTGGTGGCCTGCTTTTCGAGGAGGTTTTTTTGCCGTGCCAGCTCGCGTTCCTTGTCGGTGCGGGCGGCCTTAGCGGATGCCAGCGCGGCGCTGGCGCTGAGCAGTGCGGCGCGTTGTTGTTCGGTATTGGCCTTGGCGTTGCTGAGGCCGGCGTTGCTGCTGAGCACGTCGGCTTCGGCAGCAGCTAGGGACGCTTGGGCGGCGGCCAGGGCGGCCTTGGCATTTGCCAGTTGCGACTTCCATTCGCGGTCATCGATAGTGGCGATCAGCTGGCCCTTTTTGACGCGGGTGCCTTCGGAAACGAGTACGTCGTTCTCGACGGCGAGGGTGCTGAGGCGGCCAGAGATTTTTGGTTTGATGTCAACGGCTTGCATGGCTTGGATATCGCCGTTGAACGTGAGCACTTCGTCGATGCGGGCTCTGCCGACGCGGTCGGTCTGGACGGCGATGGCGCTGTCCCGGCGGCCGCCCTTGGCCTTTTGCGCTTCATTGTGTTTCTTTTGGACGGCGATCATGCCGTAGATACTGCCGGCGAGGATGGCGATCACGACCAGGGCGGTCAATACGGGAAGAATGACTTTTTTCATATGCGGGAGCGTCCTTGTGCTGGGAAATGACGATGTATAGGTGGTGATTTAGTCTTGTTGGTCTTGTGTGGCGGCCGGCGCTTCGCCGAGTTCGCGGAGGTAGTCGGAGTTGAGGATTAGGCCGGTACTGGCGGCGAGTTGTTCGAGGTTGTTGAGCACTTGCACATAAGAGCGCGAGCGGGCGGCGGCGCTGATAGTGACATCGCTTTGCACCTCATTGAGGCGGGTGATGGTGGTAGTGCCGCCGAGGTATTCCTGGTAGACCAAGTCGCGGATGCGTGTAGCTGTGGCCAGGATGTTCTCTTGCAGGGCGTGCTGGCGGCGGCTGGAGTCCCAGGCGAGGATATTCTGGCGGATTTCGGCGTCGATTTCGAGCAGGAGGTCTTGTTTTGCCTGGGTAGCGGCGTCCAGTTCGGCGTAGGCGTAGCTGATGGCGGCGAGGGTCTTTTTGCCGTTGAAGAGATTCCAGGTGAGATTGACGCCGTAGCTGACATTGCGGTCGAGGTGCGTGTTGAAGTGCAGCGAGTCGTCTCGTTCAAAGCCGTAGTCGGCGAAGAAGCTGAGGCGGGGATACCAGCCGCTGCGGCCGGCCTGGATGGCGGCGCGGGCGAGGGCGATATTGTTGTCGGCGATGCGTAGGTCTGGGCGGCGGGCGATGGCGAGGTCCAGCAGTTTGTGCAGCGAAAGTTGGTAGTGCAGGAGCTCGGGTGGCGGTGGAATGAGCTCGACCTTGGTCCAGATGTCGTCTTCACTGACGGCCAGCAGTGACGCCAGAATGACGGTGGCTTGGCGCCAAGCGCGTTCGGCGGCAATGTAATCGACTTCGGCATTGCCGACCTGCAGTTCGAAGTTCAGCACCTCGCTGGGTGGGGCGACGCCGCCGGCGAGGCGTTTGCGGGCGTCTTCGAGGAGCACGCGGTTGAAGTCGGCGTCCTGCCGGGCGATTTCCATGCTGTCCTGGGCGAGCAGTGCGGCATAGAAGGCGCTGGAGACGGCGTGGAGCAGCAGGCGTTGGACGTCGTGGTGGGTTTCGGTGCTGGAGTTCAGGCCGTATTTGGCGCTGAGGGTATTGAAGCGACGTTGGAAACCGTCAAAGAGTAGCCAGTCGCTGGCGAGGCCGGCGCGGTAGGTGCTGTTGTTGTCGTAGTCGCGATTGGGCCTGGTGGCCTTGTCGCGGTTGCGCGTGGCGCTGGCGACGACATCGAGGGTTGGCCAGTAGGCGGCGTTGGCGATATTGACTTCGGCGACGGCGCGGTCGATGCGAGCCTTGGCCTGGGCGAGGGTGGGGCTGCGCTCCAGAGCGAGTTTTTTGGCCTCGGCGAGGGTCCAGCGGTAGGTTGCAGGGGGCTTGTCGCCCTGTTGCGCGGCGGCTGCTGGCGCGGCGGTGGACTGCAGGGGAGAGGCCGGCGTTTGACTGTTGCTGCCGGTTTGGGCCAGTAGGCCGAAGCTACCAAGAAGGGCGAAAGCGAAGACGATGCTGCGGTTATTCATATGGATATGGGCCTTATGCCTGAGGCAGGGACGTTGTGGTTTCTTGTTTGGCTTTCATGTCGTCTACCGCGCGGTGGACGATGTCGAGGATGTAATTGGTCAGGAAGGTCTTGTCATGGTTGGCGCTGAGGCTGAAGCGGCCTTTGCCGTTGAAGAATCGCTGTTCGACCTGGGTCTGAATGGGCAGGAAGAGACAGAGACTGTGGTAGGTATAACGGATTAGGCTGATGTTGGCCTCCGTTGCGGCCGGGCCGAGCAGTGCCGAGAGCATGCTGGTCATGCGATCTTCGTAGCTTTTGATGAGCTTTTCGCGGTCGGGAATCTGCGGGATGAGATGGTGATTTTGGGTGTCGACCAGGTCGCGCATGTGCATCCAGTTGATCTGAGACATGGTGCTGTTGTAGGTGTTGTCCAACAAAATGTCAATGTGGATGCGCAGAGCTTGCCAGGGATCGCGTTCAATGAAGTCCCAGCAGCGTTGCATGCTGTCCCGGCGGACCTGGCGGGCATAGTCGCGCACGGCCTGGTAAAAGCCGGCCTTGTCGCCGAAATAGTAGTTGATGGCGGCAATGTTGCTGGCGGCTTCTTCACAAATTTCCCGGACGGTTGAGCCGTCGTAGCCCTTGCTGGCGAATACTTTCAAACCAGCCGCCAACAGACGCTCTTTGACATCGGGCGCTTTGTCCTCTTTGGCCATGAAACAGTCCTTTCCATCATCACGTGGGCCGAAATGGGCAGTAGAGTGCCCGGCCGGCAGTCAGCAAGGAAACGCAGGAATGAAACAAATATTTTAAAACAAAAGTTTAAAATAGCTTTTTTAATGTTTTTTTGCGGGCGGGTGTGTTTTTTGTGGACGCATGGGACGTATGGGACGTATAGCACTGATCAGTTTGATCTTTGGTCTTTTGTCGCGGACGGATCGGACGGATCGGACGGATCGGACGGATCCGATTGCTGATCGGTCTGATCGGTCTGATCGGTCCAATGCTCTTCACTTAGTGTACCGGCAATCCTTGGTGAGGAGTTGATTTGTGACCGTTAGCGTGACCATTCGCCGAGGTTTTGAGCGCCGAAGGCGCGACCTAAGATAGCCCAGGGCAAGCGCCCGTAGGGCGCGTCGCCCTGGGTAGGGGCCCTACCAGAAACGAAGCCCTGTAAGGGCGGCCTAAAAGACCTTTGGCAAGGCGCAACATTTATTTCCATTGCCTCTTTGGCCCCAGTCAGCTTCGCCGACTGGGGCCAAAGAGGCCGAGGAACACGACCTTGGTTGGCGCTTTACCCAGGGCGGCGCGCGCTTTCAGCGCTGCTTGCCCTGGGCTGGTATGTTTCGCGCTTTCAGCGCTTCTGCCGCTTCGCGGCAATAAATGCCGCGATCATAACAGGCTGTTTTGCTGAAGCTTAAGGCACTATGAAATTTGTTAAGTGAAGAGCATCGGTCTGATCGGTCTGATCGGTCTGATCGGTCTGATCGGTCTGATCGGTCTGATCTTCTTTCTTGTTGTCGCGGACGGATCGGACGGATCGGACGGATCGGACGGATCGTCGGTCTGATCGGTCTGATCGGTCTGATCGGTCTGATCTTCTTTCTTGTTGTCGCGGACGGATCGGACGGATCGGACGGATCGGACGGATCGTCGATTTGATCGGTCTGATCGGTCTGATCGGTCTGATCGGTCTGATCGGTCTGATCGGTCTGATCGGTGGAGAAAAAAAGGGCGTGGTGTGAGAGCCAAGCGGGAAAGAGACAATATACTAAAGGACGGTCCTGTTCTTGCTTCTGGAATATGGCAAGAAACAGGGCTAGTTGGCCTGTCCGTCGGGTGCCGGAAGCGGGTTAGTCATAAGCGGTTTGGGTGGTGTTTTTTTGGAGACCTTGATGTTTCCGTATTTGTCTGAGTATTTGCTTGAGATTTGGGGTCCCTTCCGGCTTTTCGGATCATATTTGGTGTTGTTGAGCCTTGGCGCTTTTGCGGGTGCGGTGGCCAACTGGCTGTTGCTGCCGCGGTTGTGGCGTTATATGCCGCGGGATCAGGGCAAGCCCTTTGTGAAGAATTCCGAGGAGGCGAAGGGCAAGCCGACGGGAGCGGGCAGCATTGTGGTGGGCATTAGTCTGCTGCTGTGGATCTTTCTGATGCCGGGGACTTGGCGGATGTGGGGCATGGCCGTCTGCCTGTTTCTGGTCATGCTTACCGGTTTTGGCGATGACTGTAGCGAAAAGCCTTGGAGCGAAATGAAGAAGGGCCTGCTGGACTTCGTTATTTCCTTGGCGGCAGCGGCGATATACTGCCAGTGCGACAGCATGGTCATTTGGTTGCCGCTGATCAAGGGCAGCGCCGCCGGCGGCGGTTTTTTGGTGCCGGCGTGGCTGTACATTCCCGGCGCGACGGCTCTGCTGTGGCTGAGCATCAACGCGGTCAATTGCAGCGACGGCGTGGATGGCTTGGCGGGCTCCCTGACCATGCTGGCCCTGTTCACCATGGGCGCGTTTTTGTATGCAGTGACTGGTCACATGGACATCTCCAAGTACCTGCTTTTGCCGCATTACGCTGATGGCGCGCGTTGGGCAGTGCTGATCGCTTGCGTGGTGGGCAGTCTGGGCGGCTATCTCTGGCACAACGCCAAGCCCAGTTCGGTGCTCATGGGAGATGCCGGGTCCCGCTTCCTGGGCTTGTTGCTGGGCATGTCGGCCTTGGCGTCAGGCAACCCCGTTCTCGTGCTGGTGGCCGCGCCGATGCTCCTGATCAATGGCGGTACTGGCCTGGTCAAGCTGGTCATGCTGCGGACGCTCAAACGCCTGGGCTTCGATGTGCGTCAGCCCTTGCGCAACGTCGTCAATCCCCAGCGGGTGGAAAATTTTGCTTCGGACGACGACGTGAAGAAGCAGCTTGGGCTGGTTCGGCTGGCGCATCGGGTGCGTTTTCCGTTGCACGACCACTGCCGGAAGAACCGGAATTGGTCAGACACGCAGGTGCTGGTGCGTTTCATGCTGCTTCAGGGCTTTTTGACGCCCCTCTTGATTCTCCTAATTGTGAAACTGCGATAAACGGTGCGCGTGTTGCGGCCCGGTCGCGCTGAAGAAAGAGTGATGACAATGGCAACTATGGACATCAGCCGACTGGTTCGCAGCGACTATGATCGCGTGGTGGCGGTGGAAACGGACTCGGCCGGCCGGGCGGTGTTGTTCCGTCGTGGCACGGACGACGTGGTGACCCGCGAAATCATGCCCTTTCAGCCGTGGCTGCTGGTGTCGGGGCCGGAGTTGGCCCGAGCACTCAAGGACACGAGCGAGATCACGCCGCTGCGCGGCGACGGCATGCATCGCGTGCGGGTGTCCTTTCCGTCCTGGAGCGCCTATGAGGATGCGGTGAAGGATCTCAAGGATCTCACGGGCATGAATCCCAGTGCGCCGCTGGCGCCGTATCGGCTTTTTTCTGACAAGGCGCAGCAGATGCTGACCATGCTGCCTGCCCGGCTGTTCCGCGGTATGTCCTTCCAGGATCTGCGCCGCATGCAGCTCGACATCGAGACGCGCACGGCGGATGGTTTTCATTTTCCTGACGCGCTGCGCGCGAGCGACGAAGTGCTGCTGGTATCGCTCAAGGACAGCACGGGCTGGGAGTGCTGCCTGTCGGTGGCCCAGGCTGGTGAAGCCGCCATGCTCAAGCGCATGATTGAGCTGATCCAGGAGCGCGACCCGGACGTCATTGAGGGCCACAATATCTTCAATTTCGACCTCGATTATCTGGAGAAGCGCTGCAAGCGCCACAAGATCCCCTTTGTTCTCGGGCGCAGCCGGCGACCGACCTTTGCGCGCAGCTCGCGTTTTACGGCGGGTGAGCGCACGGCGACCTACCGCCGCTATGACATCTACGGGCGGCATGTGGTGGACACTTGGCACCTCGTGCAGCTGTACGACGTCGCCCATCGCGACATGGACGGGCATGGCCTGAAGCCTGCCGCCAGGTACTTCGGCGTCGCCGCCGAAAACCGCACCTACGTCGAAGGCAATGACATCACGCGGATATTCGAGGAAGATCCCGAAACGCTGATGAAGTACTGCATGGATGACGTCCGGGAGACCGATGCGCTCAGTCGCATTCTGTCTCCGAGTTATTTCTACCAGGCGCAGCTGGTGCCGTACAGCTATCAGAGCTGCGTCACACGCGGCAATGCCACGCGCATTGACGCCTTGCTCTGCGCAGAGTACATGCAGGCCAACGCCAGTCTGCCCATCCCGCAGCAGCCCCAGCCCCTGCAGGGCGCGTTGACGGAAGCGCAACACAGCGGCGTGTTTCAGAATGTCTGGCATGTTGACGTGCGCAGCCTGTATCCGTCCATCATTCTGGCGCGGGGCATGTGTCCGGCTGGGGACAGCGAGCGGGCCTTCGGGCGTATTCTCGGCGAGCTGCGCAATTTCCGCCTGGCGGCGAAGGATGCCATGCGCGAGGCCAGTGGCCACGAGAAGGAAAACTTCAGCGCTCTGCAGGGCAGTTTCAAGATTTTGATCAATTCGTTTTATGGCTACACGGCCTTTTCGCAGGGCACCTTCAACGATTACGTCATGGCCAATGCCATCACGCGCGAGGGCCGGGAAATCCTCGGCAGCATGCGCGATTTCCTGCAGGACGCCGCTGCGATCATCGTGGAAATGGACACCGACGGCATTTACTTCACGCCGCCGCCGGGCATGACCGATCAGGACGAGATGGAACGGCGGGTGCAGGCCATCCTGCCGCCGGGTATTGAAGTCGAGCTTGACGCGTCATACCAGGCCATGTACGGCTACAAGAGCAAGAATTACGCCCTGCTGGACTGGGATGGCCGGGTGAGCGTGACCGGCGCCGCGCTCAAATCCCGGGGCCTTGAGCCCTTCCAGCGTCGCTACATGATGGAGTACCTGACCCTGCTGCTCACGGGGCGCGAGGCGGAATTGCCGGCACTCTATGAGCGCTATGAAACGGACATCCGGGAGCACAGACTGCCGTTGAAGGACTTCGCCAAGCGCGAAATTCTCTCCATGGCGCCGCGCCTGTACGCCGAAAAACTTGCGGCGAAAGCCACCAAGCGCAGCGCCGCCTACGAACTGGCGCTGCAGGCCAAAAAGGAATACCTGCAGGGCGATTCCGTCGAATTCTATGTCACCGGCGACAAAAAGAACGTGTCCGTCGTCGGTAATGCCCGGCTTCTCGAAGAGGCCGACGAGCAGCAACGGGACGAAAATGTCCCCTATTACCTAGATAAACTGGCGCAGCTGAAGGCGAAATTTGCCGAAGGTTGAGCCCTTTGCGAACTGGCCACCAGGTCATGCACGACAAAGAACAGCAAGAAGGAACATAGTCATGTCACAGCACATTGAGTATCAGAAGCGCGTTACGGTCCGCCACGATGTCGACGTCTTTATCGCGGGCGGTGGTCCGGCTGGCGTGGCGGCGGCGCTGGTTGCGTCGCGGCAGGGGCGCAAGGTTTTTTTGGCCGAGGGCCATTCCTGTCTGGGCGGCATGGGCACCGCCGGGCTGGTGCCGGTGTTCATGATGTTCGGTGATGGCGTCAACTTCCTCGCCGATGGCATTGGCCGCGAGGTCCGCGAAGAGCTGAGCAAGGAGAAGGGGCCGAATTTTCCTGGCGGCGACAACAGCATACCGGCGGAGCTGCTGAAGCGGGTCTATGACCGGCTGTTGCTGGCGGCGGGTGTCGAGTTCAGTTTTCACACGCAGGTCGTGGACGTGCTCCACGATGGCGCCGTGCTGCAGGCCGCCATCTGTAATGCCAAGAGCGGCTTTTTCGCGGTCAAGGCGAAAGTCTTCATTGACTGCACGGGCGACGGCGACTTGGCAGCCTGGGCCGGCGCTCCTTACGAGAAGGGCGACACGGACGGCAGCATGATGCCCGGTACCCTCTGCAGCGTCTGGGCGGATGTTGATGTGGATCGTTTCCGCGAGTCTGGCGTGCGGGTGCAGGAGACGCTGATGAAGGCTTTTGCCGAAGACAAGCTCTTCACCGTCAACGATCCCCATCACCCGGGGATGTTCCGCGTCGGTGAGCACATCACGGGCGGCAATATCGGCCATGCTTTTGGCGTGGATGCCACTGACGAACGCTCGCTGACCAAATTCCTCATTGAGGGCCGGCAGCGCCTGCCTGAGTTCGAGGCCTTCTACAAGAAGTACATTCCCGGCTACGAGAAGATGGTGTTGGTGCAGACTGGGTCACTGATGGGCATCCGCGAGAGTCGTCGTGTGCTGGGCGACTACGTCCTCAATGTGGACGATTTTATTGCCCGTGCGGTGTTTGCTGACGAAATCGGGCGCTACTGCTACCCGGTGGACATCCATCCATCTAAGCCCGACAGCACCAAATATGCGGAGTTCGAAGAGGAATTCCGCAAGACCCTGCGCTATGGCAAGGGCGAGAGTTATGGCATTCCCTACCGTTGTCTGACACCGCGCGGGATGGACAATTTGCTGGTTGCCGGCCGCTGCATCAGCAGCGACCGCAAAATCCAGGGCTCCATCCGGGTGATGCCGGGCTGTTACATCACTGGCCAGGCAGCTGGCATGGCCGCGGCCATCGCCATTGAACAGCAGACGACCACGCGTGGCTTCGCGGTCGCCGAATTGCAGCGGCGCCTGCTTGCCATGGGCGCGTACCTGCCCAACGCCGTGGGCTGACGTCCGCGACAGCATGGCAGTTGCGGCAGCTGACGTGCCGGCCGCCAGCGGCGCGGCATTATCCCGGCGACATCCAATCACCCATTCAGACGAGGAGAAGACGAGATGATAACGACGACCCGTAGTCTGCTGAGTCTTTGTAGTGCCGTGGCGTTGGCGACGATCGCCGGCGCGGCTGAATACGTGGTATCGCCGCTGGGCGATGACGCGGCAGCGGGCAGTGTCGCTGCGCCGTGGCGCAGCGTTGGCCACGCTGCCACGGTGATGCAGCCCGGTGACCGCTGCCTGATTCGTGGCGGGACCTACCGCGAGGCCGTGGTGATCAAGGATGTCGCCGGTACGGCTGAGAAGCCTCTGAGCTTTGCGGCCTGGCCGGGCGAAACGCCGGTCTTCAGCGGTTGCGACGCGGTGACGGGCTGGCAGCGGGTACAGGGCGATATTTGGAAAGCGCGCTGCGACTGGTCGTTGGGCGATGTCAATCAGCTGTTGCTTAATGGCCAGCCCGGCGTGGAAGCGCGTTGGCCCAACAAGAGCAATGACGACTTGCTGGATTGGGAAGGCCAGACCTTCCAGAGATCGGAAGAGCAC
>JAQWBY010000117.1 GCA_028706165.1 Lentisphaeria bacterium
AGGTCTTGAAGACCACCTGCTGGTCTTTTTTCTGCCGCATGTCGATGAGATCGAGAACGATGATGCCGCCGAGGTTGCGGAGGCGGAGCTGGCGGGCGATTTCCTTGACGGCTTCCAGGTTGGTGGCTAGGATGGTCTCTGGCTGGTCTTTGCCGCTGCGGTTTTTGCCGGTATTGACGTCGATGGCAATGAGCGCCTCGGTTTCGTCGATGCAGAGATAGCCGCCGCTGGGCAGTGGCACTTTGCGGTTGAAGATGCCGTCGAGCTGCTGGGTGAGGCCGAAGGCGTGGAAGATGGGCGTCGGATTCTGGTAGAATTTGACGCGGGTGGAGTCCTGTTTGTTATAGCGTTGGATGAGATCAGTCGCGCGCTGGTAGGTCTCTTCGCTGTCGACGACGACTTCGTCGACGTCTTCGGTGAGGCAGTCGCGGAGCGCGCGTTCAGCGAGGTCGGGTTCCTGGTAGACGCAGACGGGGGCGCGGTGGGTGGCGGCGATTTGTTCGCCCTTGCGCCAATAGTCGAGCAGGAGATCGAGGTCGCGCTGGAAGTGTTCCTGTTTGCGGCCGGCGCCGACGGTGCGGCAGATCAGGCCCATGTTTTTCGGCAGTTCGAGGCCGCGGATCATCTGGCGCAGGCGGTCGCGCTCGTCCCGTTCCTCGACGCGTTTGGAGATGCCGATGTGGGACGAGTTGGGCAGCAGGACCAGGTAGCGCCCGGGTATGCTCAGGTTGGTGGTGACGCGGGCGCCCTTGGTGCCGATGGGGCCCTTGGTGACCTGCACGAGGATTTCCTGATCGACCTTGAAGAGGTTGGGGATGTCCTCGACGGCCGGGCCGGTCTTGGGGGGGCGGCGGGATGGGCGGTGGCGATTGCGGCTCTGGTCGCTCTTCCGGTCGCGCTCGTCGTCGGTCAGGGCGGCTTTGTCGCCGTCGCTTTTGGCTTTGCGCGGTGCCTGGGGCTGGCGCTGCTGCTGGCCGCCGCGGGGCGCGGGCGCTGCTGCCGGCTCCGGCTTGGCGCTTTTCTTGCCGGTCGAGAAGATTTCGCGGACTTTGGCGAGGAGGCCTTTCAGTGGCGAGCTGCTTTCAGCGACCTTCGGCTGCTGATCGGTGCCCTGCTGCTGAGGGTTTTTTCGCGGGCGGCGCCGACGCCGATTCGAGCTGCGTTGGGACGGCTGATTTGGGTTCGGGTTCTGATTCGGGTTGGGGTTGTTTTGGGCGCGGGTTGGCGGGTTGAGATTGTCATCGTCGTCGCTCTCATCGTTGCCGCTGATCTCACCGTCGCCCTCGCCGTCGCCGTCGTCATCGCTGGTTTCGAGGGTTTCTTCGCTGGCGGGGATCATGTCCCAGTAATGGAGGAAGGCGTTTTTCCCGCAACCGATGTCAACAAACGCGGCTTGCAGGGACGGTTCGAGGTTTTTGATGCGGCCTTTGTAGATGGACCCCACCATGGTGTCGCGGATATTGCGTTCCATGAAGAAGTCTTGGAGGATACCGTCTTGGACGACGGCGACGCGGGTTTGCAGTTCTTCGCAGTTGATAAGGATTTGCTTCATTCAGTCATTGTTCTCCAGGGAAGAAATCTTCTAAGATGGTGCCGTTGGGAATGGGATTCCCACGGAGGAAGTCGTCGGCCTTCATTTCGGCTCGGCCTTCGGGAATGAGCCGCTGAATGCGCAGGGCATTTTGGCCGCAGGCGACGAGCAGGCCGTCCCGTCCCTGGGCCAGGACGGTGCCTGGTCGCGTGACAGGGGTGACGCCGGCGACGACGTCGGCGTCGGTAATTTGTATGCGCTTCGGGCCTTTGCCGGCGGGGACGACGGCGGCTACGCGCGGCCAGGGCGAGTAGGCGAGGATCATGCGCAGGATCTGCCCGGCTGGCAGGTCCCAGCGGATGGCGCCGTCGTGCTTCTTGATTTTGCGCGCGTAGGTCGCGGCGGCGTCCAGCTGTGGCGTGGGCTGGAGGCCTTCGCGGGCGATGCGCCAAATGACGTCGCCGATGTGGTCGGCGGCGAGTTGACCAAGGCGCTGTTCGAGGTTGTCGGCGTTTTCATGCTCTGGAATGGGTATTTCGTACTGACAGAAAACCGGGCCAGTATCCAGCCCCGCTTCCATGCGCATGAAGGACACGCCAGTCTTGTCGTCGCCCCGGAGGATCGCCATGTTGATGGGCGATGCCCCGCGGAACCGCGGCAGCAGGGACGCATGGACGTTGAGGCAGTCCACGCGCGGTATGCTCAACAACTCGGGCTTGAGCAGCTGGCCAAAAGAGGCCACCACCAGCAGCTCGATGTCGAGTCTGCGCAACTGGTCAAGAAAATCCGGGGTGTTGACCGAAGCAATCCGGTCAACCTGGATGCCTTGCGCCTCGGCATGGCTCGCTACCGGCGTGGCAAGCAACAACTGCTTGCGGCCAGCAGCGCGGTCGGGCTGGGAGCCGACGCCGAGAAGACTGACTTTGGGGTGCGTGCGCAAGGCATCAAATATGGGTATGCCTAACTTACCCGATGCCAAGTAATAAAGTCGAACAGGCGTGTTTTCTGGCATAAGGACTGACTGTGCCTCGGAGGAAAAAAAGAGAGGGCGCGCCGCAGCTTTACGCACGGCGAACGGCCATTGAAACAATTAAATGCAATATAATGCGCAAGAAACAATATGAAAGACAACGCACAAACAGAGATGAGGCAGACGGCACAACGATCTTTTTCGCGGACGGATCGGACGGATCGGACGGATCAAGTCGTCTGATCAGTCTGATCGGTCTGATCTTCTTTCTTGTTGTCGCGGACGGATCGGACGGATCGGACGGATCGGACGGATCAAGTCGTCTGATCAGTCTGATCGGTCTGACCGGTCTGATCGGTCTGACCGGTCTGATCTGCTGGCTGTTGTCTGCTGTCTTTTTCGCGGTCGAGGTTTCGCAGTGCCTTGGCTAGAGGGCAGGAGTGCTGGTCGACGTCCCAGCCGCGGCGGTATTCCTTGAGGATGAGTCGCGATTCGAGGTTGATATCGTGGCGGACGCGGCGGCGTTCGCCGCTGATGCGGGCGACGGCCATATTGTCGTAGTTGCTGGTCTGGTGCCGCATCCAGGCGATGACGGCGGCCTCGGCGCGTTCTTCGATGCTGATGCGTTCCGTTCTGGCGACGGTGCCGCTGCCGACGGGGATGGCGTGTTCGGTGACGGCGTCGGCGAGGCGTTCAGCCATGGCGGCCCACTTGGGTGCGAAATCGAGGAAGGCAATGACGGCGGCGCGGAATTCGTCGGCGTAGCGCGACTGTTTTTTGTCGCGTTGGCGTCGAGACGCTTGGAGGCGCTTTTGGTATTCAGGCGTGGCCAGTTCCTGCTGGCGTTTGGTTTTTTCGGCGGCGATGATGTCGGCGGGCGCCCACAGGCCGATGGCTCTTAGTTTATTGCGGAAGGAGGAGTTGACGACCCAGTGTGGCCCGGCTAGTTTGACGCGACGGGTCAGCGCGGCGTCGCCGCTAGGCAGAAATTTCCAGTCGGCGGGTGGGGTGACGGGTTTGCCCTCGCACCAAAGTCTTTTTTCGAAGTCGATGACCGCCAGGGTTTCGGGAGCGGAGTCAGTCTTTTTCATGGTTGTTGGAGGATTTGCCAGAGTGCGTAGGCCCAGCACAGCGCTAAGGCCGTCAGAGCGACGCCGACGGCGGCGCTGCCGAGGTCCTTGGCGCGCTTGGCCAGTTCGTGGTAATCGGGCGACGCGAGGTCGACGACGGACTCGATGGCGGTGTTGAGCAGCTCGCAACTGAGGACGGCGAGCCAGCAGAGATTCAGAAGCAGCACGAGGATGCCGTCCAGCGGCAACAACAACGACAGGGGCACTGCCACCAGGCCGAGCAGGAGCTCCTGCCGAAAGGCGGCCTCTTTGCAGGCCGTCTTCAGGCCCGCCGCCGTGTAGGTGCAGGAGCGATAAAAATGCTCAAGGCCGCTGAAGCGCGGCGGTTTCGCTGACTGGGAGTCGGGATGCATGGCGGGCTCTCTTGACAATGCTCATACGACGGGGGAAACGGACTGCTTGGCCCGCGCCGGTCGCTTATTGTTTTTTTGCCGGCTGCTGATATTCGTCGCGGGCCTTTTGCGCCATTTGGCGGAGGAAGGCGGCGTCGGCGGGGTCCATTTTATCAGGGACGAACGTGATCACGTCGGTCTTTTGGTCATAGAGTTCGGCGAACCAGATGCAGGCCTGCAGGTACATGCCGCGGCGGTTGAGGTGAATGAGGTCGTTGCGGATGCTGCGGCTGCCGTCTTTGTTCTTGCGCCAGTGGATACCGGTGATGAAAGACCCGCCGGATTCCTTGGGGAGATCCGGGTAGACGAATTGGGCGAGCTCTTCCTTGCTGTAGTGTTTGCCAGGCACGAATTTGACGGCTTGGTTGCGGCGGGCCAGCTGTACGGCCAGGCCAGTGGGGATGACACGCAGCTGGTAGTTGGCGGCCAGCTGGTTGTAGGCGGCGAAGAGCTTGCTGAACATCTCTTCCTGCCCGCCGGGCAGGACTTTCGGGAAGAAATTGTGGTCGTCCCGATAAGCCCAGGTCATCTGGATGACGATTTCGGCCTGTGGGGCGTACTTGCGGACGTAGTCGTAGAGGTTCTTGAACCAGGGCTCGTGGCTTTCGGGCTTGAAGCTGAGCGAGGACACCTGCTGCATGGTGATGATGTCCCACGGCTGGCTGGTCAGCTTGTCCTTGAGCGTGTATTTGCCGCCGTAGGGCTTGTAGGCCGGATCGGCTTCGGCTTTCTCGACTTCGCGCCAGTGCCGCTCCAGCGAACAGCCACCGATGTTGGCGCGGTCAAGCACCAGCTCGCAGTCCGGCACCGCCGCCACAACCGAGGGCAGGTAGCTGAACACGCTGTCGGCAAAACTGTTGCCGATGGTGAGCACTTTCAAAGTTCGGGCCGACAGGCCGCAGGCGCAAAGGCAAAGAACTGCGAGGCCAAGGACGATAGCTTTTTTCACGAGTCGCTCCTGATTGCGGGGCCGTGCCCCATGGCTCATTTGCCGGCGGCGAAGAGTTCCCGACAGACCGCGCAGAACGCCGTCATGTCTTCTTCGCTGCCGATGGTGATGCGGATGTACTCTGATATTCTGGGAAGATTGAAATAGCGCACCAGGAAGCCGCGCTCACGCAGCGCCTGGAAGACCTCGGCAGCTGGCCGTGGCGGCTTCGCAAAAATGAAGTTTGCTTCAGAAGGCAGCACCTCGCAGCCCATGGCCAGCATTTCGCCGCAGAGCTTTTCGCGGGACGCGCGGATGCGGCGGACATTTTCGCGCATGGCGGCGCTGTCCTTGATGGCGGCAGTCGCCAGGGCCTGAGTGATCATGTCCACGTTGTAGGAGTCGCGAACTTTGTCCATCTCGGTGATCAGCTCAGGCGCGGCGCAGGCCAGGCCCAGTCGCAGGCCGGCCAGTGAATAGCTTTTGGACAGCGTGCGGGACACGACGACGTTGGGGTACTGCCCCAGCAAGTCCAGGCAGTTGTCATTGGCAAAGTCCGCGTAGGCCTCGTCTATCCAGACGACGCCCGCGAATTCGCGGCAGAGTTTGGCGACGCGTTCTTTGGGAAAGCTGTTGCCGGTGGGGGCGTTGGGGCGGGCCATGATGAACAGCGTGGCGCCGGCAGCGAGCTCGGCGGCATTTTCCGGCAGCATGAAATTGTCGTCGAGGGCGACGGGTATTTTGCGGGCGCCTTGGATGTCGGCGAGGACGGGGTACAGCGAGTAGCTTGGTTCGGTGTAGGCAAAACCGCCGCCCTGATCGACGAAGGTGCGCAGGGCGATGGTCAGCAGGTCGTCGGAGCCATTGCCGCAGAGAATCTGCCTGTTGTCAATGCCGAAGAGCTCGGCGGCAGCTTCGCGAACGCTGTCGGCAGCTGGTACGGGATAGAGCCGGAGGTGCTCGGCGGGGAAATTTTGCAGGGCGTCGGCGACCATGGGCGACGGCGGGTAGGGATTTTCGTTGGTGTTGAGCTTGATCAGGCGGCGCCCTTTGGGCTGTTCGCCGGGTGTGTAGCCCGCGATGCGGGCGATGGTGGGACGTGCGTAGGGCATGGTGTTTCTCGAAACTGTCTTGCTGGTCTGGAAGTGAGATGCTGGCTCGGGGCCGAATGGTCACTGGCGTTGATGCCGCCGGTGGCCCGTTTTCCCGCTCGCGGCCTGTACTATAAACCGCCGCCGCATCTTTGCCTCTTCTATTGCCGGACCTTATATTGCCCAGCGAGTGTTCCCAAAGTCGTCAGGCCGGCGCCAAAGTCGCGCCGAACAAAAGTAGTATTACACCGCAATAAGGGGAAGATGACCATGCAAAAAGGCATTTACTACGGATTTCTCCCGGGCGCTACAGTCGAGGAAAAATTTACTCAGGCGGCCGCGCTAGGTTTTGCCTGCGTAGAGGTCCCGACGCTGGCGACGGCAGCGGACCGCCAGCAGTACCGCGCCGCTGCCGCCGCTGCCGGCATTTGCATTCCGAGCGTCATGAACCAGGCGCATTGGTCCGCGCCGCTGTCCGACGCCGATCCGGCGGTGCGCGCAAAGTCGGTCGAAGGCATGATGGCGTCTCTGGCGACGGCGGAAGCGCTGGGCGCCAACACCGTCCTGCTGGTGCCGGCGGTGGTCAAGCCCGATGTCAGCTACGAGCAAGCCTGGGAACGCTCGCATGAAGAAATCAGCCGCATGCTTCCCGCCTACGCCGAAAAACGCGTCGCCATCGCCATTGAGAATGTCTGGAACCGCTTCCTCCTCAGCCCCATCGAATTCTGTCACTACGTCGACAGCTTCAGCAGCCCTTGGCTCGGTGCCTATTTCGACGTCGGCAACATCCTCGCCTATGGCTACCCCGAACACTGGATCATGAGCCTGGGTAAGCGTCTGAAAAAAGTGCATATCAAGGGCTTTGACAGCGGCAAGCACGCCTGGACTAGCCTCCTCAAGGGCACGGTCAACTGGCCAGCGGTCATGACCGCGTTCCGCGCCGTCGGCTATGACGGCGTCATCACGGCCGAACTGCGGGGCGAAGGCGAAGACGCCGCCGCACAAGCTAGGAATGTGAGCGCGGACATGGATACCATCCTCGCGATGTAAACTTGTGGCCATCCAGTCGCGGGAGGGGCGCTCAACCTTCCCGCAGCGTAAGCGGTCTGTAAGCACCCCGGTGGGGAAAACACCGGGGACAAGTTGCAGGAAACCCACGGCCAGTCGCCGCCCGGCCACCCGACCTTGATTTCCGCCGACCTTTGCGGCAGCGGGTTTCATAGGAGTAATCGACAGCAATCGACAGCAATCGACAGCAATCGACAGCAATCGACAGCAATCGACAGCAATCGACAGCAATCGACAGCAATCGACGCACGTATCCCTTTGCGGCAGCGGGTTTCATTGGAGCCATTGCTATTGGATGCACGACATGCCTCCCACCGCAACAGCACGAGGCATGTCTGACAAAAAGTATCCATCACTGACCAATTACCCCGCGGCTGGCAAAGGCTCTGCAATCATTTGGCTTTTGCCAGTTTGGAGTTACATTTTAGCATTGATATACTCCTGCCGTAAGCCATGCGTGGCGGGAGCAAGCCGGCGTTGCCGGTGTACCGCAATGCCGTGGTTGCCCCATTGAGGACATCTGGTATGTCGTGGATTCAGTTGGAAAAATTGGCTTTGGCCTACAAGCGCAAACCGACGGCAACTGCTGCCTTGGCTTTGGACCGCGGCATGCGCAAGTCCGGTGACTTTATTGACACGCTGAGCGAGCATTTTGTACGGACGCAAGGCAGTCTTGAGGACTGCTCGGCGTCTTTTCGTTTTTCTGAGGAAGGGCAGTATCCGGAATGGGCCTGTCACTTTGACGCCGAGAAGCGCGTATTCGAGCTCAATCCGGTCGGCGTCGTCGGGTTTCATGATGAATGTACCCGTGCGCAGGAAGCCCTGCTGACGCAGGAGGGCCGTGGTACTTTCACGATGTACCGGCTCTACGCCTACATGGCCGAACTGAACAAATTGCCGAGCAAGTACCTGCCCTTTCTGATGTTGTTCCGGGAAAAGGCCCGGGTGCTTGAAGTCACCCAGGTCGAGAGGCGCCGCGGCAATATCACGCCCGTCGTGGTTGACAGCGAAGAGGATATGTACCTCTGTCTGCTCTGGGCTTTCAAGGAGCTGGAAGTGGTAATACAGCGCCTGAGCGGCATCAACCTGCGCACCGATCTGAACATCACCTGGTTCGAGTCGGAGTGGATCACGGGCGTCAAGTAATGGCCGCAACTGTACCGATGCTGTGAGTGACCCTATAACCGAACGGTAGTGACCGCGAATGTTTTCTTTTATTTTGCTTTCAACGTGTTTGGGTGCGCTTTGTCTTTTCCTCGCCGTTCTCTACGGCAGTCTTCCGCGGGGCCTGCGCGACTGGCAGCGGGCTTTGCCCCGGCAGCGCTGGTTGGGGTTGTTGCTGGGCAGTGTCTGCTTGATCTGGGCGGCTTACCACGCCTGCATCATGCTTGAGGGCGATCTCTCCCGTTTTCATTTTCTGGTCAAGCTGGCGGTGCCGGCGGGCATTGTCCTCTGTTTTTTCTTTTTGGACTTCCTATTCGCGCGAGCGCTGGGAGGTTTTTTTATTTTATGCGCCAATCAGCTGCTGCACGACGCCTTTGTGCACGACGTTGGCGGCCGTGGCGTGTATTCGCTGGTGTGCCTGGCCCTCGGCCTCATCGGCTTGTTCCTGTTAGGGGCGCCGTGGCATTTTCGCGACAGTATGGAGCTGGCGGTACGGCGGCCACTGTGGTCGCGACTTTTGGCCGGTTTGTTTTTGCTGTTTGCTCTGGTTCTGATTGCCCAGCCGTATTTGTGAATCACGCGATATTCCCGCCTGGGGTAAGCAGCTGCCAGGCACCGCTCGGCGGCGGTGGGAATACAGCCCATAAGGATAGTGTATGCATTTGACGATCACGCGTTTTGAGGTTTGCTGTGCTCGAGTTGGTGCTGCTTGGCGGCGCGGTTTGGCGCTGGCGCTGACGCCACTGTTGCTACTCATGCTGGTGAGCTGCCTGCCCGGCGAGGAACGCGTGCCCTCGCAGATCGTTGTGCGCTCGGGAGCGGGGCAGACCGCCCTGCCAGGCGCCGCCTGCGAGCAAAAGGTCGTCATTGAAGTCTTCGGCCCCCCGCGGCATTCCCACCTGGGCGCGCCGAGCCAGCGGCGGCCCGCTACCGACGTGCGGGTGCAGATCGAACCCGTCTATAGCGACAGCGGCGCAAGCGCCGAACCGGCCATCGGCAGTACGGACAAAGGCGGCATTTTCCGGGCGACGCTCTGCCTGGGGCGCGCGCTGGGCGACCAGTACTTCAAGGTGACCTGTCCGGATTTTTCCGAGGTCAAGCCCGTTTTCTTCCACGTCGTCAATGGCCTGCAGCTCATTGGCAATAACCAAGAAACGCTAGCCGGCGACGAGTTGCCGGCGCCCATACAACTGCGGGTGGTGGACGAGGATCAACGGCCGCTGGCGAATGTCCCGGTGTTTTTCACCCGCACCTCGGGGTCCCCGAAGGCCAAGTTGTCTGCGCGCCGGGTGGTGACCAATGCGGAGGGCTTGGCGACGACGCTGTTCGAGTCGGCCGAAGGCTATACGGGCAAGTACGAGATTCTGGCCGAGGTCGGTGACAACCACAGCGCTTTCCGTTCGCGCGGGGTGGTGATTCAGGCGATGGCGATCAGCCGCGTGAACATCGTGATCGGCGTCCTGGGTGGCCTGGGCATTTTCATCTTCGGCATGATGCTGATGAGTGACGGCCTGCAGCAGTTTGCTGGCGATCGCCTGAAAGGCCTGCTGCAACTTTTTACGGGCAATCGTTTTTTTGCCATGCTGGCCGGCATGGTGGTCACCTCGTTGATCCAGTCGTCGAGTGCCTGCACAGTGATGGTCGTGGGTTTTGTCAACGCGTCGCTGCTGAATCTCACCCAGGCGATCGGCGTCATTCTCGGCGCGTCCATCGGTACGACGATCACAGCGCAGATGGTGTCCTTTAAACTCGATGGCTTGGCCCTGCCGGCGATTAGCATCGGCGTGATCTTCGTGCTGGTAGCCAAGAAAAGCCAGATGCGCGGCGTCGGCAACGCCATTCTGGGCTTCGGCTTGCTGTTCTACGGCATGACGCTGATGTCCAAGGAGCTCAAAGCCATTGCTGATTTCCCCACCTTCGTGTCATTTTTTCGCATGTTCGACTGCACGCCGGACGCCGCGGGCTACCCGCCGTTCATGGCGGTGCTCGGCGCTATCGCCGTCGGCACGGTCATGACCATGGTGGTGCAGAGCAGCTCGGCCACGGTCGGCCTGGCCATTGCCCTGGCCGACAGCGGCCTCATCAACTTCTATACGGCGGTGCCGCTGATCCTCGGCGATAACATCGGCACGACCATCACGGGCTTCCTGGCGGCGATCAACACCAACCGCACCGCCATGCAGACCGCACTGGCGGCAACTATCACGAAACTGCTTGGTGTATTCATCATGGTGCCACTGCTCTATGTGCCATGGGAGAAAGTGCCCTGCTTCCTGCAGCTGGTAAACACGATCACCAGTGGCGACGTTTTTTCCGAGACGCCGGAAAATATCGGCCGGCATGTCGCCGCCGCGCATTCGCTGTTCAACATCTGCAACGTGATCATGTTCTTGCCCTTTGTCAACGCGATCGCGGCTGCCGTTCGTTTTGTGTTGCCGGCCAAGGTCGTCGGGGAGGGCGGTGAGGGCCGCATTTGTTATCTTGAGCCCCATTTGCTGAACACGCCGTCGGCAGCACTGAATCAGGTGCTGTTTGCTTTGATCAGCATGAC
>JAQWBY010000521.1 GCA_028706165.1 Lentisphaeria bacterium
TGCCGTCGATTGCAGTCGATTGCCGTCGATTGCCGTCGATTGCCGTCGATTGCCGTCGATTGCCGTCGATTGCCGTCGATTGCCGTCGATTGCCGTCGATTGCCGTCGATTGCCGTCGATTGCCGTCGATTGCTGTCGATTGCTGTCGATTGCTGTCGATTACTCCTATGAAACCCGCCGCCGCATAGGTTGGCGGAAATCAAGGTCGGATGGCCGGGCGGCGATTAGCCGTGGGTTTCCTGCACATTGTCCCCGGTGTTTTCCCCACCGGGGTGCTTACTCACCGATTACTTTTTACGCATCGCCCACGCGTGTCTGCCTACGCTTTCGGCGCGGCCTGGTCCTTTTCGCCGGCTTTTGCCCAATCGACTGTCCAGGCCGGCCGCCGCCGGAATTTCTCCTTGAAGGTATTTGTGAGGACGCCGCGGTTTTCGAGTGATATCATGCATGCGCGCATGCAGCCGCGCCCGCCGCAGATGGCCTGGCCGGTGACGTGAATGTTGTCCGGCTTATGCTTGAAGGGCGAGATAAAAGATGGCTTAAAACCCTTTGGTGCCTTGAGGTAGTCGCCATCGGCCGGATCGTCATCGCCGCTGAGGGCCTGAGCGCCGACAAAGGCCTTATTGCAGCCGGGCTCGTTCAGTTCGCCCCATTCGATGTCATAGCCGGCCACGTTAATCTTCACCGTCCTGGTACCGGAAATGGCCTGCCCGGGGCACTGCCTCACGCAGGCCTGACAGCGATTGCACAGCGTGCCGGGCGGCATGATTGGATCGGGCTCGAGTTCCATGTCTGTCAGCACGCAGCCAATGCGCACACGAGGGCCGAATTTTTTGCTGAGGAACACCTTGCTGTAGCCGATTTCGCCGAGGCCGGCAAGGAAGGCCGCAATGCGTATGCTCATATACACGTCAGCACGGGGCAGGCCTTCGCGCACCGGCACGGAAAAGCCATCGCCGCTCTTCCAAGTCTTGCCGTCGTTGGTATTGATGGCACCGCCGTAGAAATGGTAGCCCAGCGGCATGCTTTCGTAGCCCTCATCTTCCAGAGCGCGAGCGACCTCGCGCGCCGTCCAGGGAAAGACCTTCTGGTTGATATAGCCGTAGCCCATGGCGGAGTAGCTGCTGTAGTAGGTGCCCTCTTCAACGCCGCGCAGCGACCCGCGCATAATCCGGTGCGTCATGACAATCATGGACTTGGCGCGGGGCATGGCAAAGCGCGGGTCCATCTGCGGCGGCGCGCCTTCCCACAAGGCCATCGGCGCGATGCCGACTTCGTCCGCGCCGGCTTCCAGCGCGATCTGCTTGATCGTTTTTGCATCTATCATAAGACCGTCACGTCCTTTCGCGCCTTATTCGTTGATGTCGATGGTAGTGCGGTCCTTCTCGCGCGGCTTCACCGCGTTGGGCGGCAGTTCGCCGTTCGCCAGGCGACCGGAGTTGTAGCCGTCCCAGTCCACCGACCACTGCTCACGCCGCCGGAATGGCGCATCGAACTTGTTCGCCAGGACGCCACGCGCTTCCAGCGAGATCATGCAGGCGCGAATGCAGCCCTTGCCAGCGCAGATGGACTCGCCATCCGTGAAAATCGGCCCGAGCTTCCGACGGAACGGCGAGATGGCCGACGGCTTGTACTGGCCCTTGTAGGCCGGAATGCTGTCCAAATAGCTGCCAGTTTCGCCCTCGCGGGTCTTTTCCGCGCCGACGGACGCCAGGCTGCACGCCTCTTCATCGCGCTCGGCCCACTCGACCGTATAGCCGCCCAAGTTCAGCTTGATCGTCTTCGTCGCTGACATGGTCTGTCCGGGGCATTCCCGAACGCATGCCATGCAGCGATTGCAGAGCGTGCCGGGCGCCATCACTGGATCAGGCGTCAACGCCATCTCGGTCAGCACGCAGCCAAAGCGCAGGCGTGGGCCATAAATGGGGCTGAGCAAGGTGCCACTGTAGCCGATGTCGCCCAGGCCGGCCAGGTAGGCCGCCAGCACGGTATCAATGTAGACATCGGGCGCGGGCTGTCCCGGCCGCGTCGGCACAGAGTCGTTGGCGCGCCAGACAGCCTTCTCGGCCAGAGGCAGGCCCTTGGTGGATGTTGCCGCCCAACGGCAGGAATTGCCGATCGGCATGGCCTCGTAGCCCTCGTCCTCAATGGCCCGCGAGACCTGCCGCGCCGTCAGTGGTATAATGTCCATGTTGAGATAGCCCTCGCCCATGGCCGGATAGTGGCTGAGGAAAGTGCCCTCCTCCGTACCGCGCAGTGACCCGCGCATGATCCGATGCCCGATCACAATCATCGACCGGGCTTCCGGCATGACATAATGCGGATCTTGGTCCGCTGGAAATCCCGCAAAGCGCTCGATGGGCGCAATGCCCACCACGTCCGCACCGGCCTTCAACGCAATTTTCTTGATGTCGTCGCTGCTCAACATGGCCACTCCTTGCTTGCACCTGTCGCCACACATCGGGCTGGTCGCTTACTAACGCCCTTGACAATTGGATAAACGGCAACGAATATATCAGCCAACATCTACCTGCAACATGATCTATTCGTTATTTTTCTTGGACTTTTCGCCAGAAATGCACAAACAGTCACTGGAGCGCCCATGC
>JAQWBY010000118.1 GCA_028706165.1 Lentisphaeria bacterium
CCTAGAGTCGGTCAACCAGTCCCTTGTGTCCAAAGCGTCATTCCCCACGGTCCCGAAAGTCCCCACAGTCCCGGCCATGAGACGTGAGACGTGAGACGTGAGTCCTCGCCCCAGCGCCCCGCCGCCAATCAGTCCCACTGGTCCCTGGCGTCCCCTGTGGCCGGCTGTTATCAAAGACTGAGCGATTGCGGAAAGCAGTAGTTTGGGTGGTGCTGTTGTTTGCTTTGCGGCGATTAACCTTTATATTCTGACGCTTTATTTACGGGCGCAAGTATCACCTGAAGCCACCATGAATAAGATAGCCGGGAGTCACTGAGCATGTTGTCGACCATTTTGAGCGTATTGCTGAGCATTGTATCCATTGTTAGCGCCTTTTTGCTGATAGGTATCATTTTGATTCAGCAGAGCAAGAGTGGCGGCGGTCTTGGCGCGGTTAGCGGCGGCATGACTGAGTCAATGTTCGGTGCTTCTGCCGGCAATGTCCTTACCAAAGCTACGACGTGGATTGCGGCGATATTCCTAGTGTCAACGCTGTTTCTGGCAACGGTGATCGGCCGTCTGCGCGATGACACCAGCGCCGCCGAACTCATTCCGCAGGCAGCGACGATTGACACGACCGGCGCGCCCGCTGCCGCCGCCGCTGAAAAGGTAGACACGGCCGCCGAGAAGACGGAGACCGCCGCTCCGGCCGCTCCGGCTGCTCCGGCTGCTCCGGCTGCTCCGGCTGAGTAAAACAGCGTTATCATTTTCGGCTGCCTTGTCAGTTTCTTTGGTTGCCGGGATGATTTAGCTATTAAAAAACAAGGCGATCCGCGTGGGTCGCCTTGTTTTTTTTTATTCCGGTGACACCTTTAGACCGGCGACGTCTATCAAGCCATCACTGGCCCCAGTTCGGTACGTGGAGAAATCATGCGATGATATGTAAAAAGACGACGATCCAGAATGCCTACGGGATTCATTGTCGGCCTTCTGGGATCATATCACAAGCAGTCAGGGGATACCAGGGCAGGATAATTGTGCGGGGGCCGGATGGTAGTGAAGCGTCTCCAGAAAGTGTGTTATCATTGCTGAGTTTGGCATTGGCCAATGGTGACGATGTTGAGATAGCCGTTGAAGGACCTGACGAAGAGCAGAAGTGCGACGAACTGCTGGCGTTATTCAGCAAGAACTACGACTTTCGGTGATGGCTTGTCTTGCCAGCGGGTGGTCATGAATGCAGCGGGTTGTTTTTTGGCAAGGAGGAACTATGCCCCAGAGTCAGATACTTCCGGAACAGATCAGCGGGAAGTGGATATGGCTGAATGGGCCTGAGCAGGCCGGCGGTGCGCATGTCTTCTTCCGGCGCAATATACCGTTGTACGAAACCCCCGGGCTGGCTGAACTGTGGGTAGCCGCCCATGCGTATTACCAGGTTTTTGTGAACGGTCGTTTCTGTGCCAGCGGGCCGACGCCGCATCCGCGCGCGGAACGGGCGGCCTATGCCAAGCACGTGGATATCAGCCACTTGCTGGAAGTGGGTACGAACCACATCGCCGTGCATGTCTTCAATCCCCACCTGCCACTGGCGGGAATGTGCCAGGCGCCGGACGGGCTGTGGCTGCAACTGGATATTGATGGCGAGCCGACGCTGTGGACGGATGAGAAGTGGCTCTGTCACCGGGCCATCTGCTTTCCGGATACGGGCTTGCGGGTATCATCGGTCGATGTCTTTTGCGAGCACTTGGACTTTCGGCTTTATCCCTTCGATTGGTCAACGCGGGAAAAGTGGGGCCCGACCAGTCCGGACGGGCAGGGCACCGTCCAGGGCATGGACCCCGCAAGCAATCTGAACCGCACGGCCTGGCAGACACCAAACATCATGTACGCGCCAGACTTCCAGTTTGGCGCCCTGGATTCGGACAACAGTGTGCAGCGGATTTTGGATTCCAATCCGTACACCGCCATTGCGGACATTGGCACCTACCAGCAGCGCAAGGAGGCCCTGTGGATCAGTTATGGCGCGGCGCCTGGACGGCAGCGGGCGGGCGTCTATGCCGCTGAAACCTACGTGTACTGTCCGCCGGGTGACCAGCAGGTCGGCTATTGCATCTGCGATGAGCCCTACCGGCTTTATATCAACGACGTTCTGATCAGCGAGCAGGCGGTGCCGCCACCGCCCATTCGTTGCAGCAGCCGCCGCGTGGCCATTGAGCCCCTGCGGCCGCAGGATCTCGTCAACCAGGAATTCGAGGCCGTGCTCAAGCCCGGCTGGAACCACATCGTTATTGCGCAGGAAACCCTCACCGAAAACAGCGGCATCCTCATTTTGTGGCCGGATCTGCCTGTGGGCGCGCTGGCCGTCTATCAGAAGCCCGACTTCAATTCCATGCCGGGCTGGAGCGTCACCGGGCCACTGCGCACGCCGTTGAGTCTCTTCCACCCCGGCTTTCCCTTCGACCAGCTCACCAAAACGAATTTCAACCCGGGGGAGACTTGGCCGCAGGACATCAGCGCCTTCTACTTGAGTTGCGTGTACGAACCATCGCCGGGGAAACCGGCCAGCGCGCTCAATCTGCCTTACAAGATGAAGGAAAAAGACTACCTTATTTTTGATTTTGGGCAGACCATCTTGGCCTATCCCTGCTTGAAGGCCATCGGCAACGACGGCGATATTATTGATGTGATCTGCGGCGAACATTACTTGAACGACGAAGTGATCGCCTACGAAAACCGCCAGCGCCGGAATACCAGCACCCTGACCTTTGCCACTGGCTATCCCTGTGAGTGGATAGCCAGTGTACCCAAAGGCTTCCGTTATATCATGGTGGTAGCCAGGCGGGTCAAACAGCGCATCACGCTGGTGCAACTTGGGTCGTGGATGTCGGCCATTGAACCGCTCACACAAGGCTCTTTTGACTCGCCGGACAAGACTCTCAATGCGATTTGGCAAGTCGGCTGCAACACCCTGGCGACGACTATTCAAGGAGTGTACATTGATTCCCCCACCAAGGACCAGACGCAGTGCATACCGGATGCGATGATCCAGTCATGGGCGGGCTACTACGCCTATGGCATTGCCGATCAAGCCGCGCAGGCTCTCGAGTCTTTTGCCCATACGCAGCTGGAAACGGGCGAATTCAACGCTCTGAGCCCTTCCGGGCTTTTCCAAGCCGTGCCAGATTACTCACTGCTTTGGCCGGTGTGGCTGTACCGCCATATCATGTACACCGGCGACACGGCTTTTCTCAAGAAGATGATGCCGGTGTTGGCCAATCTCTTGGCGTATTATGACCGGATGGCCGAGTATCCTGATGGCCCGTTGGGCGACATGCACGACTATCTTGGCACCTACTGTTTTCTTGACCACGGCGTCATTGACCGCGAGGGCATCTGCACTGGCCTCAACGCTATCTACTGCCGGGCGCTGTTCTGCGCGTCATGGCTGGCGGCGCAGGCCGAACTGCCGGATCAGGCGCAGATTTACAAACACCGCGTCGCCAAGGTATCCCAGGAGATTCATGAGCTGACTTGGGTGCCTGATGACGGTCTCTACGCCGATGGCTTCCATGACGGTGCCGTCTCGCCGTACAAGTCCTGGCAGAGCAACGTCCTGGCTATCTACGGCGGCATTGCCCAGCCGGAACAGTACGAGGCCATCTGGCAGCATTTTTTCAGCGACGACGAGCCCTATGAGCTTTTCAGCGCCGGCGAAGCGAATAACCCCTATTTCAAGCATTTTTTGCTGGAGGCGGCCTTTGCTTTGGGCAAGAACGCATGGGCGATGCGTCTGATCAAGCATTATTGGGGCAAGATGGTCGAAGCTGGCGCCACGACCTGGTGGGAGCTCTTTGATCCGGACAATCCGGCGTCGAAACTGCGCATGTGCAGTAAATGTCATGGCTATGGTGTGTCGCCGAATGTTTTTCTGATCTCGGAGCTGGTGGGCATTCGGCCGGCGGCACCGGGCATGCGCATGGTCTTTTTCAATCCCATGCCGTTAGCAGTGCCGTGGGTCAAGGCGGGCATACCGACGCCGCACGGCCACATCAATGTCGAGTGGCAGATGCGGGCGGACGGTGTTTTCGAGGCCGCCATTTCGGCGACCTACCCGCTGGAAGTCATTCCCATTCTCAATCCGCAAATCGCCGAGACGGCCATCCTTTCGGTGAGCGAAAAAGTGGCCATTCTGGCTCAGGACGAAAGCTGAGCGCTCGTTCCCTACTGGGGGCAACAGAAGAAACAACATGACGGGCCGTGGCGTGAGCCACGGCTCAGTTTTTTTGGGGGGGCGTGGTGTAGAGGTCGCGCAGCTGGCGCGGCAGACCTTGGCAGTAAGTACTGCCGGGCAGGTCAGAAATGGCGTTTAGCGCGGTCGCGGAGGGGGTGGATCAGCCCGAGCTCGAGGGCCAGGCCGATGGCGATGATGATCACTGTCCAGGCGAAAAGCCCGGCCATGTCCATCAATCGGAATGCGCGCTGGATTTGTGCGCCGATGCCCGTGGCGGCGCCGAAGAATTCGGCGGTGGCAGTGACTTTCCAGGTGATGCCGAGGGCGAAGGTGAAAGCCGCCAGACTCGACTGAGCGATGCCTGGCAGGATCAGTTGGCTGAGAAAGCGCCGGCGGGGCACGCGGTAGAATCGCGCCATGGCAAAGAGATTGCGGTCCAAATGTGCCGTGCCCTGGGCGACATTGATGAACAGCACCGGGAAGACCGAGGCGAAGACGACGATGATGGGGACCGCCGAGCCCGTGCTGACCCAGACCAGGACGAGGGAAATCCAGACGATGGGCGGACAGCTTTGCGCGGCGGTCACCAGGGGCGAGAAGAATTCCAGCAGGCGCGGGTCGAGGCCGCAGGGAATGCCCAGCACATAGGCGGCAACAGCGGCCAAGGCAAGCCCGCCAAGGCCGCGCAGCAGGGTCGCCGCCACGTGACTCCAGGTCGCCTGGCTGGCAAGAAGCGTCAGCAGCTTCAGCGCGGTGGTGCCGGGGGCGGGTACCAGTGCCGGGCCGCAAAGCATGCTGGCCAGAGCCCAGCACAGGAGCAGGATGACAAAGGGCGAGGCTTTGCGGATGATGGTCAGTGGCGACATGGTTGTTCAGGGCCTCCACAACAAGGCTGGGTCGTAAGGCAAGTCGGGATTGACGATGGCCAGGAATGTCTTGATTTCCTCCTCGACATCGCAGGCCCGCTCGACCAGGATGAGTTCGCGCGGCAGCGCGGTCAGCAGCATATCCCGGGGGACAAAGTCGCAGAGTTCGTCTGGCCAGACGGCGGCAATCTGCTCGGGCGGCAGTGTCGCCAGGCGCGCGGCGGCGGCCGTGAGGACCGCGGCGAGTTTGGCGGGCAGGTCGGGTTGGGAGCGGATCAAGTCCTCGTGGATGGCGAAGCCGGCCCAGGGCACGCGCTGCTGGCCGCCATGGCGTTTGCTGTAGAGGTCTTCGAGGCTGGCAACGATGCTCAGCGACGGGTCTTTGGCGAGCATGGTGCTGATCATGGGCTCGGGGAGCAGCGCCATGTCCACGCGACCGCTCAGCAGCTTGAGCATCAGCTGTTTGGGTTCATTGGGCTCTGCGCGCAGGACGATGCCGTCTGCCGCCAGAAGATGTTCAAGCAGCATTTCCCCGGGGCTGGCGGGCGGTGCCGCAGGGAGGGTAAATGGCTGGCTGCTGCGCAGCAGTTCGGGCCAGCTCTGGCCTTTGCTGCGCGCGATGACCGCCCATTTGCGCCAGCCGCTAATGGCGAGGATGCGGATGGGCGCGCCGGCATTGCGCGCACGGGCAAAGCCCTCGCAGTGTCCCAGCCACACATCGCCCTTGCCCGCCAGGAGCGAACTCAGCAGCTGTTGCTGATTGTGCCAGTCTTGCCGCTCCTGGATGGCAAGCGCGCCGAGACTGCCGTCGGCAACAGCCGCCAGCCAAGGCAGCTGCGGCGAGGTTGCTGCGGGACTGGACGAAAAAATGAGCCGCGGACGCAGCGGCGTGACAGTCGCCGCGGGGTGTTTACTCGCTGGTGCCTCCCGGCGGCAGGAGACGACCAGGGCCAGCAGCAGGAGAAGAGTCAACGCCTGCCGGCAGAGGTTGCGGTGGGTGGTCTGCTGGTGATTGCGGGACGACCGTAAAGATTGCATGCATGTCATGAGTGAACAACGCTCCTGCGTGGCGTGACTGCCGCCGGACGACGGCGATGAACGGAAAAACTACTATAGCACCGACCGTACGGGCAGGAGGTCGCCAGCACGCGTTTTCGCCCGAATGCCCAAACATGTCATCGCTCAGTCATTGGTGCCAGCTTTTCCTGCAATCTGTTGTTTGCGTTGGTGTAATCGGTCAGCGATTGAGAATGGCCGGCCATACATGCCGTCGATGTCAATCCCAGCTAAGCAAGTGAGTTCCATTGCCCCTTTTGCCCCAGTCAGCTTCGCCGACTGGGGCAAAAGGGGCCGAGGAACACGAACATGGTCGCCGTTGTACCCAGGGCGGCGCACGCTTTCAGCGTGCTTGCCCTGGGCTGGTATGTTTCGCGCTTTCAGCGCTTCTGCCGCTTCGCGGCCAGGGAAACAGGCACGTTTGACTCAGTTAGAAGCTCTATGGGTCAATTCTCAATGGGTGACCGATTACGCGTTGATCGCCATACTCATTCTCCGAGGCATATCGCTACCTGATGCCGCGCGCGGACTGAAGTTCTGCCTCTATCCCGATTTCAGCAAGCTGAATGCCGAGGCCTTTCTGGTTGCGCTCGGTCACGCCTTTGTTACGCTCAGCCTGGGGATGGGCATCACCATCGTTTACGGGAGTTATCTGAAGAAAGACACGGACATCGTTCGTAGTTCACTGCAGTTGATTGGCCTTGACACGCTGATCGCCATGATGGCCTGCGTGGCGATTTTTCCGGTGGTCTTTGCTATGGGCTTTGAGCCCGCTGCCGGCCCGGGCCTGACCTATCATAGTCGGCCGGGTGTGTGGGGCATCGACAAGGCCATGGCAGAAATTCGCGAGGGCGCCGGCAGTGAACTGGATGAAAGCGCCATCGTCCTCTTGGCTGGCCTCCATCGCGACGAACGCTACCGCCGCGGCGGTATTTTCCATCTCAGCCCGGCTATACACTTCGGCATCTTCGCCCGCTTGGTCACGCCCATCCTGGTGCTGGTGACCTTCCTCAACGCCATCGGCGTCATCAAGCTGGTGTAGGATGCCGGCGCCGGCTTGCAGTCAGGCCGGATAGCGCGTGCGGAGCCGGCAATGGCGGCAGGCCGTTGATGCATGGCGCGGCAGTACGCCTTGACGCTGCAAGGGGCCTTTGACTGCCAAGCACCTCCCCAAAAAAAACAGCGGCAATCTGCGCCAGCTGCGGATAAAGAAGTCCTCTGCCACCGCCGGCAGACGGGCGCCGCGATGCTACGGGAGCTGGGCGCCGCTATGGTCGGCGTCGTTGCTGTTTTGGAGAGCGAAGAGGGCGCTGTCCGGGGCATTGGGGTGCCAGTCGAAGGTATGGCAGTTGCTGGCGACGCATTCGCCGGTGAATAGCTCGGTGACGCGCTGGCATGTGTTTGGCAGGCGGATGGTGATGATGCCGTCGTGGGCGCTGTGGATTGCGAGCAGTTGCTGGTCGGCGTAGACGGGCACTTCGGCGTCGGTGTAGAGATGGACCTTGGCTTGCCGGGCAAGTTGTTTGAGCATGGGTGGGGTCAGGGCGTCGGGCGTGGGCAGGAAGGCGGACGTCCAGCCGTCCATGGGGTGGACGCTGAGTTCGGTGGCGTCCACGGCGGTGCCGGTCCATTGTTTGACGCGCTCACGGTCGAGGGACGCGCCGTCGCTGAGTCCGGGAGCGTAGAGCCAGAGGACCAGCCGGTTGTCCTTGAGGACATGGCGGCGCAGGACGTCGGCCTTCTCGCTGGTGATTTCCCACTGGCAGGCGAAGACGAAGAACTTGATGTCGGCCAGATTGGGGATGCGCGGGATGTCGTTGAAGCAGTAGCACTCGAAGGGGGCGCCGAGGCGGTTGAGCTGCTGACGGGCGTGGGTCTGAAAAGCCTTCTGCCGCGGCGAGCGCTGGGTGAAATAGTACATTGCGTCGGGATCGACGATGAGTGCGGTTTGTGCGACCGATCGGGATGGGCGGTCAATCCAGTGCGCATAGATGTCTTTCATGCGGCGGAATGCGTCAAAGAGCGCGGGTTCCTGGTAGAAACCGCCCCACATATCGAACCACCAGAGCGACGCGCGGTTGATCAGCGCCAGGGCGAATTCGCGTTTGCTGCCGGTGAGGTCTTCGCGGCTGTTCTGCCAGTACGGCACTTCCAGCGACACGTATGGGCTGAGGCGGCGGTTGTGGGTGTGCGTGCGCTGGTCGCATTCGTGGAGGTGGTGCTTGCCGGCGAGTTTCTCGCTGCCGGCGCAGCCGAGCCAGCCGCCGCCGCCGCCCATGGCGCGGTCGCCATAGGAGCCGGGCGAAATGATGAAATCGATGTCGGGGCACTGTAGCACGCGTTCGTAGCAGAGGTGGCCGCTTTCGGCGGCGCCGAGGCGGGTCATGACATAGCCGTAGAAGACGCCGATGTCCACTTGCGGGCGAATGATCCGACGGGCTTCGGCGGCGAATTCGCAGATGCACTTGCCGATCAGCTCATTGCAGAAGCGCCGGTAGGCGAAGACATCGGCTGACTGGGCCGGGTCGAAAAGCAGATCGTCGTAATCGGGGCTGTTCAGTGCTTTTGCGCTTGGTGGCGCCTGCGGCGGCAGCTGTTTTTTCTGCCGCCATGCTTGGTAGGCCTGTTCTTTGAGCAGGCCGCAGATTTCACCATTGTGATCAAACCACTCGTCGGTGTGTCCGCAAGCGAGGACGTAGGCGACGATGTGCTCGGCGTGGTGTGTTTCGCAGTGGCGGAGGAAGGCATCGAGATAGCGTTTGACGGCTTGTTGCCAGCGCGGATTGACGAGGCATTCGCTCAGATGGGTGAAGCTGTCGCCGGATTCATGCGCCAGGCTGAGCTGTCGCGACAGCCATGCCGGCGAGTTCAGATCGACGATGCAAATGAGCGACGCGCCCGGTGACGCCTCCTGCAAATCGGCAATCTGCCGGTCCAGCGAGCTGAAGTCGTAGGTGTCGTACCAATGCCAGATGGGCGGATACGTCGAGTAGGGCTGCCCCAGGGAATTGACGGTGTTGGCCGGAAAAAAGCAGATGCAGTCCACGCTGATCTGCGCAAAACGGCGCATGGCGGCAAATTCCGGCTGGAAGGAACGATAGGCGAAATAATGACGTTGCGGCATGGCGGTCTCGGTGTTGATAGGACTGTGTTGGGCGTGGTGGGCCGGTGTCTGCAGAGCAGACGCGGAAAATCGGTTTGAAGAATTCGGGATCAGACTGATTGCGCGGTCAAGATAATGCATCTGCGTCGCATACATAGCCACGAGGAACGCCATACGTTTCTTGGGGCGCCCCTTGGCGCGGATGTTGGCGTTGCGAGCGAACGGGCGGTACTCATTTGGCGAGCAATATCAGTGGCCAGAGGTCTGGGCGGTCATTGGGCATGACGCCATCCGTGTTACTGCTGAGGCGCGAACGTGGTTCGGTGGCGCCGTTCTCGTCGGAGTCGTTGATGAGAATGGCCATGCCGAACGACTGGCCTGGCTGCGGGCGCAGGGGCAGGGTGCTGCGCGGGGAGAACGCCAGCTCGTACACATAGCCGTCGGGCGTTTTGCGGAAAGCGCAGGTGACATCGTCGGCGAGGGGGTGGGCTTTGGCGGCGTCTACGCCCAGGGTGAGCTGGCCATCCGGCACTGCGTAGCGGTAGACAGCGACGTTCTGGCCGGCGGCATCTTGGAGGAAGATACCGTAGGACCAGTCATCCGAGTCAGTTCCGCATGGTTTGTCGTGGTCTCGGGCATTGGCGCCGGTGTCGAAGAAGACTTGCAGGGAGTCATTGCGCCAGCCGTCCTTGCTGTGGCTTCTGCGACGGCAATTACCTGAGCAAGCTGTTCCGGCAGAAGTTTCGGACGACACCCCGAGCGTACCGCTTGGCGGGAAACAAGCTTAACGACTTGCCGTTGTTGCTCAGCCGCGAACGAGGCGGGGAAAACTAGCTTAATGCTCGCCGCCGCCGCTGCTGCTGCTGCTGCTGTTGTTGCCGCTGCAGCGTGAGGTGCTGTCGGCAAAAGAAAACGCCCTGCGGTAACATGCGTTACTGCAGGGCGTTAAGCTGGAGCCAGCACTCGGATTTGAACCGAGGACCTGCTCATTACGAATGAGCTGCTCTACCACTGAGCTATGCTGGCGTCAGGTGAAAAACGTGCAATAATTTAACCGTTCATTGCCGTTCTGCAAGAGCCGCAGAGGGGAAAACTGAAAGGTGAGGTAATCGGTCACCCATTGATAATGGCGGCCTCAGGGGACGCCAGGGACCAGTGGGACTGATTGGCGGCGGGGCGCTGGGGCGAGGACTCACGTCTCACGTCTCACGACTCATGGCCGGGACTGTGGGGACTTTCGGGACCGTGGAGAATGACGCTTTGGACACAGGGGACTGATTGACCGACTCTAGGGACTTCTGGGAACAACGTTTTCTGCAGGTTTCGCAGCCGGATCAGACCGATCAGACCGATCAGACCGATCAGCAATCGGATCTGTCCGATCCGTCCGATCCGTCCGCGATAAAAGACAGTCGATCAGCCGGATCAGACCGATCAGACCGATCAGACTGATCAAGTCGACGATCCGTCCGATCCGTCCGATCCGTCCGCGATAAAAGACAGTCGTTCAGACAGATTGGCCAAGTTCGGCCCTGAGGGCCGCACCACGC
>JAQWBY010000522.1 GCA_028706165.1 Lentisphaeria bacterium
GGCGCCAAGTCCATCCTGCGCTGCCCACTCATCCCTGGCCTCAATGACGACGTCGAACACCTCGCCGGCATCGCCGAACTCGCCAACTCCCTCAAGCACGTCCAAGAAATCCACGTCGAGCCCTACCATCCCCTCGGCGTCAACAAGGCCGCCCGCCTTGGTCAGGAACCCGGCTTCGACGGCCAAAGCTTCACCGACGACAGCACCGTCCAATTCTGGCTCGAAACCATCGCCAGCCAAACCGCCGTTACCGTCAAAAAGAGCTGAACAGGCCGGCGATAATCCGTTTACGAAGTCACAGCGTAATCGGTCACCCATTGAGAATTGAACCATAGAGCTTCTGCTGAGTCAAACGTGCCCGTTTCCCTAGCCGCGAAGCGGCAGAAGCGCTGAAAGCGCGAAACATACCAGCCCAGGGCAAGCACGCTGAAAGCGTGCGCCGCCCTGGGTACAACGGCGACCATGTTCGTGTTCCTCGGCCCCTTTTGCCCCAGTCGGCGAAGCTGACTGGGGCAAAAGGGGCAATGGAACTCACTTGCTTACCTGGGATTGACATCGGCGGCATGTTTGGCCGCCATTATCAATGGGTGACCGATTACGCCACTGCCCCGTGCGTCACCCCTCTTCGCCCGCACAACTCAGCAATCGGGCTTATATTCACGGCATTGCTGCCCTTTCACGCCAAATAGCCAATCCACCCCGGAGCATTTCCCATGAGCACTCTTCATTTCGGTACCAAGAGCCTCCCCGGGCGTTGCCTGGGACCAGCGAGCGCCTTCCCGGCCATTCGCGATCCCATCGCCTTCAGTGTCCAGGCCACCCTCGATGAAGACGACGGCCTGTTTATCGGCTATGGCATGTTCGCCGATTCCCTCCCCTACTCCATGCAGGACGACTACGACGGGCCAACACAGCCCCTGACCTTCGCCAACGCTGTGCTCGAAAATGAATGGCTGCGCGCTGAATTCGTACTCGACCTCGGCGGGCGCCTGTGGTCGCTTTACGACAAGATTGCCAAGCGCGATCTGCTCAGCAATAATCGCGAATTTCGCCCCTGCAATCTCGCCATCCGCGATGCGTGGTTCGCTGGCGGCGTCGAATGGAATGTCGCCCGCCGCGGCCATGATGCCCAGACCTGCTCGCCACGCTTCGCAGCTGCACTCGAAGCCGACGACGGCACGCCGGTCCTCCGCATCTATGAATTCAGCCGCGACCGCGTCACGCCTTTCCAAATCGACTTCTTCCTGCCTGACGACAGCCATTTCCTCTTCGTGCGCACCCGCATCAGCAACACCAACGACCACGTCGTGCCCATGTACTGGTGGAGCAATATCGCCGTGCCCGAACAGCCCGGCTGCCGCTTGGTCGTGCCAGCCATGGAATCCTACGCCAACGCCTACCTCAATGGCGCCCACTCGCTGTCAAAACTGCCCATGCCCGACGGCGAGGGCTTCGACGCCAGCTACCCATGCAATTTCAGCAACGCCAAAGACCACTTCTTCAAGATTCCTGAGACCCAACGCAAATACGAGACCGTCCTCTACCAGGACGGCTACGGTCTCATCGAATGCTCGACCCGACGCCTCCAGGGCCGTAAGCTCTTTGTCTGGGGACAGGGCACCGGCGGTCAACGCTGGCAACGCAAACTCCTCGACCCGCAATCCCCAAACTACCTCGAAATCCAGGCCGGCGTGGCCAGAACTCAGCAGGAATGCCTGCCCATGCCGCCACACACCACCTGGGAATGGCTCGAAGCCTACGGCGCCATCCAACTTAACCCGCCAGAGGTCTTCGGCAGCTGGCCAAACGCCGTCAACGCCGTCAACCGCAAACTCGACGCCATGCTGCCCGAAGCACAACTGGACGACATGCTCGCCCGCACCCGCCATAGTATCGCCCTGAAACCCGCCCGCGTCGTCCACCACGGCAGCGGCTGGGCCGCACTCGAAGAACAGCGCCGCGGCAAAACCCTGACCAATCACCTCGACTTCGGCTCCTGCGGCCCCGAACAACAGGAGTGGCTCGATCTCCTTAACCAAGGCCGCATGGACGACGAACCACCACGCAGCTTCATGGTCCAGGACGAGTGGTTCGACCTGCTCAAAAAAGCCGCCCAAAATCACCCCCAACGCTGGAAAATACACTACCACCTCGCACTGAATCACTTCCGGCGCCAGGACTTCGAACGCGCCAACGCCGCGATTGACGCGTCAATCGCCTGCCGCCGGACCGCCTGGAATCTCCACGCTCAGGCCTACCTGCAGCGCGCGGCCGGACACAACGACGGCGTCGCCGCCCTCCTTCTCGAAGCCCTGGCCCTGCGCCCCAACGACACGTCCCTGCTCAAGGAAAGCAGCAAGACCCTGATGGACTGCCAAGTCTACGCCCCACTAGCCGCACTGATCCCAACCCTCGACCAGTCACTCCAGCAACAAGCCACCGTCCGCCTCATCAACGCCAAAGCCCTCGCCCACTCCGGCCGCCTCGACGAAGCCGCCGCCATCCTTGACACCCTTGACGCCGACGACCTCCCCGGCATCCGCGAAGGCGAGACCTCACTCTCGGCACTCTACGTGTATATCCAATGCCAAAAGGCAGCCCGC
>JAQWBY010000119.1:0-442 GCA_028706165.1 Lentisphaeria bacterium
CGCCCTTGCCCAAGAGCCTGCTCGCCTGCGCCGGCGTGCAGCCCAGGGCCATCGCCAGGTTGGCCACCTTCTTGCCCTCGTTGCCCATGCGCCTGCCGCTGAAGACATCATCAAGACTCCAGATGTCATCGCCGCAGAGGTAGAGGAACAACAGCACCTGGCATTCCTGGTCGTCCAGCTGGAACAGCGCCTTCGCCTCCTGAAACTTCGCCTCCAGGGGCGACGGCTCCACGCCCTTGCCGGCGCAAGCGGCGCGCAGCTCGTCCTGCCGCTGCCCGAGAAGCTCGCCAAGAGCCGCGACAAAGCGCGTGCGCGTCATGATGTTCTTGTAGAGGAACCCCAGGACGTCCTGGCAGGAATCGCCATCTGCAAACTCCGGCGGGCGATTGTGGTAGTTCTCGCGCGCCGCCATTTTCTGCCGGACACTGCGCGGCAGCAGGCC
>JAQWBY010000119.1:452-10748 GCA_028706165.1 Lentisphaeria bacterium
GCGCCAGCCGGTGTCGTCAATGTCCTCGCGCTGCCTGGCCAGGAGGTGGCGGTAGAAGCCGGTGGCCTGCGTTTTGCACCAGAGGTCGCCGGAGAAAATCCGGGCGTGGTCCAGCGCCTGCAGCTGAGCAGCCTCGGTCGTGGTCGCGGTGGTCGTCGTGGTCGCGGTGGTTTTCGTCGTGTTCTTTTTCGTCGTCATGATAAGCCTCCCTTTCTTATGCTTGTTTCTTGCTCAGGACCTGATCGATCAAACCGTAGCGGACAGCTTCCGGCGCGGACAAGAAGAAATCGCGGTCCATATCCGCCTTGATTTTCTTCAGGCTCCGGCCGGTGCTGGCGGCGAGTTTTGCGGCGAGGAGGTCGTTCAGCCGTTCGGCCTCCTTGACGCTGCGGCGCATGTCCTCCACCGGCCCCTGCGTGCGTGCGGCGACCTGATGGAGCATCATGCGGCTGCTGGGTAGCGCGTGGCGCTTGCCGGCGCTGCCGGCGGCCAGGACGACACAGCCCATGGACGCGCACTGCCCGACCGCGTAGGTATTCACCGCACAGCTGGACAATTCCATGCTGTCCACAATCGCCAGGCCGTCCACCACCGACCCGCCCGGCGAATTCACATACAGGTGGATGTCGGCCTTGGGATCCTCCGCCTGGAGGAACAACAGCTGACTGACCACCAGCGCGGCGACCTGCTCGTCAATCTCACCAGAGAGCATGACAATGCGGTCGCGGAGCAGTCGGCTGTACAGATCGTAACTGCGCTCGCCGTTGCTGCCATTGACTAAGACCATCGGTACCAGATTCATGCGGGCCCCCTTTCTTCTTGGGTTGATGTTGCCAAACTCAGACCAGACACTTTTTGTGTCACGGTTACAGCATATGCCCGAGCCTCGGACACCTATTGTCCGCCCCCCGAATCGCCACATGTTTTTTGCAAAAAAAAGGCGGCCCTACCTGAAATTCCGGGCGTAAAGCAGCCAACCCCTGGAATCCTCAGCGTCAAGCAACAGGGTCCCCAAAGTCCACGAGGTCCCCAATCAGTCCCCAGCGTCCCCTGCGTCATTCCCCACAGTCCCAAAAGTCCCCACGGTCCCGGCCATGGGTCGTGAGACGTGAGACGTGAGTCCTCGCCCCAGCAGCAGCGCGCAAAAAAGTGCCGCCGGGACGGCGGCGCCCCCAAGAGTCCCCAGCGTCCCCTGCGTCAATCCCCACAGTCCCAAAAGTCCCCACGGTCCCGGCCATGAGTCGTGAGACGTGAGACGTGAGTCCTCGCCCCAGCGCCCCGCCGCCAATCAGTCCCACTGGTCCCTGGCGTCCCCTGAGGCCGCCATTCTCAATGGGTGCCCCCTTGCACTCTCTCAAGAATTATTCCTAATAAATGACTTTGCATTGTCACTTGGCAGGCTACATTATTGGCAGATTGACTTGCTATCCATCCTTGTTCCACCTCTCTCCCGGAGCCGACCATGAATGAGCGCATAGCGACCCAACGCGACGGCCTGCTGGCCTTCTCCCATCACCACCTGCGCCGCGATGTCAAATGGAACTTGGCGCAGAATTTCGCCTCGCGCAAGCTCCAGCCGATGGAACGCGCCGCCGAAGGCTTAGCGAATATGCTCGCAGCAGAAAAGCCGGCATTCCTAGCTGACGAACGCATTGCCTACATCCGCACCGTCAAACAGATTCCCGACCTCTACACGGAAGAGGAAATGACTGCGCTGCGCGCCAAGGCCTATTACCACGAAAAAGGCGTGGTCTTCAATTTCAGCCCGGACTTCGGATCAACGATCAAGGCCGGCCTGCTCGCCCGCAAGCAAGAAATCCAGGCCCGCATGAAACGCGCCACGGACGACAACGACCAGGAGGGACAGGAATTCCTCGCCAGCGCCCTCTGCGGCATCAACGCTGTGCTGGACCTCGCCGACCGCTACCGCCAGGCGGCAGTTGCCGCCGGTCGCGATGAACTGGCCAAGCTCTTGGCACGAGTGCCGGCCTACGGCGCCAGCACCTTCCACGAAGCCCTGCAGTTCCTGCGCATTCTCCACTACACCCTGTGGTGCGAGGGCGAGTACCACGTCGGCATTGGCCGTTTTGACCAGTACATCTACCCGTACCTCAAAGCCGATCTCGACGCCGGTCGCATCAGCAAGGACGAGGCCTACGACCTCCTCGCCGAATTCTTTCTGTCCTTCAATCGCGACAGCGATCTCTATGTCGGCGTGCAGCAGGGCGACAACGGCCAGACGCTCATGCTCGGTGGCTGCACCCGCGACGGCCAGGACGCCTATAATCTGCTTACCAGTATGTGCCTGGAAGTCTGCTGCGAGCTAAAGCTTATCGACCCGAAAATCAATCTGCGCATCACCCCGCGCACGCCCCTGTCCGTGTTGGAACTGGCCACGCAGCTGACTAAGCAGGGCCTGGGCTTCCCGCAGTACAGCAATGACGACGTGGTCATCCCAGCACTGGTCAAATTCGGCTATGAGCTCGAAGACGCCCGCGACTACTCCGTTGCCGCCTGTTGGGAATTCATCATCCCTGGCTGCGGCATGGACATCCCCAACATCGGCGCTTTCTCCATGCCGCGCATGGTCGATACCGTCATGCGCAGCTCAAAGGCCAAGACCTTTGACGACTTTATGGCGGACGTCCGCCAGCAGACCCGCGCAGAAGCCGACAAGCTGGAAGCGTCCCTGAGCAATGTCGATATGCTGCCGGGGCCCTTTGCCTCCGTGCTCTGCACCGGCCGCATTGACACCGCCCGAGACGTGTCCCGCGGCAACAAGTACAACAACTTCGGCGTCCACGGCACCGGTCTGGCCACCGCCGCGGACTCGCTGATGGCCATCAAACAGCTGGTTTTCACGCAGAAACGCCTCACTCTGACCGAGCTGGCGGCAGCCGTTGACAACAACTTCAACGGCCAGCCCGAGCTGCTCGCCGCCACGAGGTACGACGTGCCAAAGATGGGCAATGACAACGACGAGGTCGACGCGCTGGGCACCGCCCTGCTCGATGCTTTCGCCGATGCCTGGGCGGGCCGGCGAAACTGCCGTGGTGGCATCTGGCGCGCGGGCACCGGCTCGGCCATGTACTACATCTGGCACGCCAATGAACTGCCGGCATCCCCAGACGGCCGCCTGAAGGGCCATCCCTTCCCGGCCAATTACGCGCCGAGCCTCAATGTGCGCGTCAAAGGCCCGATGTCCGTGGTGAAATCCTTCACCAAAGAACACCTGCAGCGCGTCTGCAATGGCGGCCCCCTCACCCTGGAAATTCACGACAGTGCCTTCCGCGAAGCCGACGGCATCCGCAAAGTCGCCCAGCTCGTGCAGTTCTTCGCCCAGCAAGGCGGACACCAGCTGCAGCTTAACGCTGTCAACCGCGACCGCCTCAAAGAAGCCCAGAAGCACCCCGAGGCCTACCGCAACCTCATTGTCCGCGTCTGGGGCTGGAGTGGCTACTTCATCGAGCTCGACAAGGAATACCAGGACCACGTCATCCAACGCGTCGAAATGAGCATGGGTTCATGACAGCCAGTGCCGTCACCTGCAGGTGACCATCCGCACCTGCAACCTGAACACCACCTACCCGCACGCGCCACCGTCAAGCTCCAACCTGACGGCGGCGCGTTTTTTTGTCGGCAGGCATTTCACCGCACTCCGGCACAGGCTATTGTAGGCAAACAATGGTATCGGGGCGCGCGTCCCGCGCTACAAGCATAACCAAGAGGCGTTTCATGAGCCGTGGTCTGATATTTGAAGTGCGCGAGTTCTGTCTGCATGACGGCCCGGGCATCCGCACAACCGTCTTTTTCAAGGGCTGTCCGCTGCGTTGTCCGTGGTGTCACAATCCAGAGGGCCTGTCTTTTGCGCCGCAGCTGCTGATTGCGCCGCAGTCATGCGTCCACTGCGGGGCCTGCAAACGCGTCTGTCCCCGCCAGCCGGGCGAGCCCTGCCGGGCCTGCGGCGCCTGCAGCAAAGTCTGCCCGCAGGGCTGCCGGCGGCTCTGCGGCGTTTGGCGCGAGCCCGCCGAACTGGCCGCCGAGCTCCTCCGCGACCGCGATTTCTTCCTCAACAACGGCGGCGGCATCAGCTTTTCCGGCGGCGAGCCGCTGGCGCAGGCGGAATTCCTGCTGGAGCTCTGCCCGCTGCTCAAGCCTGTTCATCTGGCCATGGAGACCTCGGGCTATGCGCCGCTGGCGACCTACCAGCGCGTCGTCGAGCACATAGACCTGGTCTTCCAGGACCTCAAACACGCCGATCCCACCGAGCACCGCCGCCTCACCGGCGTGGACAACGCGCCCATCCTCCGCAATCTCGCCTGGCTCAAGGAAAGCGGCCACGCCTTCATCGCCCGCATTCCCCTCATCCCCGGCGTCACGGACAGCGAGGACAACCAGCGCCGCTGCGCCGACCTCCTCAGTGGCCCTTCCGGCATGCTCCGCGTCGAACTCCTGCCCTACCACCTCGGCGCCGGCAGCAAATACGCCATGGCTGGCCTCAAATATCAGCCCGGTTTTGACGAACACGCCGCCGTCCAACCCCGACCCGATCTCTTCCAGGATCGCGGCCTCAAATGCGTCGTCATGTAGAGACGCAGCGCGCCCGGAGATAATCTCAGGACTGCACGGGGTTTTCACCGCGACCGAACTTGAAATTATTCTTTCGCAAATGATATATCAGGTGCAGCGGCAAGCATCTTGGACCTTCGTCACACTGTAGACAGTGGCAAGGTCTCGGCGGGCGGGTAAGCAGTCAAGGAACAATAACTATGAGCATAGACGACTATCTTCAGGCACCAGAGAGCAAAAACCTGGAATTCAAACAGGACCTGTCGTCCCCCCGCAATCTGCTCAAAACCTTGGTAGCCTTTGCCAACACCGCCGGCGGCCGAGTAGTCATTGGCGTTGAAGACAAAAGCAGGGCGCCCTTGGGAATCGACAATCCCCTGGAGGAAGAGGAACGCCTCTGCAATTTGATCGCCGACTCCATTAGCCCACGCCTGGTGCCCAATGTCGAAATGACCACAGTCGATGGCAAGACCCTCCTCGTCGTCGAAGTATTCCTAAGCAACTCCCGTCCCCATTTCCTTCGTGCCGAAGGCCCCGATACCGGAGTCTACGTCCGCCTCGGCTCAACCAACCGCCAAGCTGACAGGGAGTTGATCGCTGAGTTACGCCGAGCCGTTGAAGGCGTGTCCTTCGACGAAATGCCCATGCCAGACCTATCCATCGACGATCTGGATATCTCCGCAGCGCAAAAAGCCTTTGGCAATAACCGACTGCTTGATGAGCAGAATCTGCTGACCCTGAAGTTGCTGACTCGCCATCAAAAACGCCTCGTGCCAACTCAGGGCGCCATTCTTCTTTTCGGCAAAGAGCGCACACGGCATTTTGCTGACGCGTGGATTCAATGCGGTCGCTTCTTCGGAACAGAGAAAATCGATATCTTTGACCACTGTGAAATTGACGGCCCTTTACCTCAAGTGGTCGATGATGTCATGCTCTTTCTGAAAAAGCACGCCTTTCGTGGCGCAGACCTATCCGAACTGCGTCGCAAAGATGTCTGGAGTATCCCATTGGGAATCTTGCGCGAAGTGATCATCAATGCTCTCGTGCACAGCGACTACTCGCAGCGCGGCGCTCCCATCCGAATCGTCTTTCTTGACGACCGCATTGAGGTCGAAAGCATGGGCATCCTCCTGGCCGGCTTGACTATTGATGACATGAAGCAAGGCGCCTCCCGCATTCGCAATCCGGTCATCGCCCGGGTATTCAAAGAACTCCACCTAATTGAACAATGGGGAACCGGTGTCCGCAGAATCTTCGCCGAAGCACGCGAACTCAAGCTGCCTGAACCAAAAATTGAAGAAATCGCCCTGCGCCTACGATTCACTATCTTCCTTGCAAAACCGCATGCCATAACGCCAGGCGTCGGCAAGGCGCACCCAAAACAAGCAACCAAACATGCAACCGAACATGCAACCGAACAAGTAACCGAACAAGTAACCGAACAAGTAAAACACTTGCTTTCGGTCTTGAAAAGCAAAGAGCTTGGCAGGAAAGAAGCGATGCTGGCGCTGGGTCTCAAGCACCGCCCCACTTTCGTGTACGACTACCTGCAGCCGTCGCTCGCAGAAGGTCTCATCGAAATGACCCAGCCGGATTCCCCCACCAGCCCGACCCAGCGCTACCGCCTGACCGAAAATGGCCGAATGGTCATGGAACGCATGTAGGACCACGGCACGCCGTGGCCCTAGCGTACGCCACCCACTATCTCCCGGCGTTATTACCGCCGAGGTCAATGGACACGGGTTGTTGGCCGCTAACGAAGAGCCAGTAACACTCGCCGGCCTTGAGCAGCTCGGCTGCACCCACGCGGCGGTAGGCGCCCGAAGCATCCCTGCGCCACGCGCAGGGCGTCATGTCCGCCTGTACGGTCAGAATACAGTCGCTGACGGGCGACACCAGGTTCCACCCCGGCTGCAGCTGCCGCAGCCCGTCGGCGGGAATGCCCACGAAGGCCGCGCCAGTCTGGTACTCGCTGTAGAGCCAGTAGCCTTGATGCAAAGCAACCACCGCACCGGGACCCCCTACTTCGTGCTCGGCTTACCCTGCCGCAATTTTGTACATGGGGCAAAATCATGGACCACGTCCCAAGGTAAGCGGTCACCCATTGATAATTGAGCCATAGAGCTTCTGGCTGAGTCAAACATGCCCGTTTCCTTGGCCGCAAAGCGGCAGAAGCGCTGAAAGCGCGAAACAGTCCAGCCTAGGGCAAGCACGCTGAAAGCGTGCGCCGCCCTGGGTACAACGGCGACCATGTTCGTGTTCCTCGGCCCCTTTTGCCCCAGTCGGCGAAGCTGACTGGGGCAAAAGGGGCAATGGAACTCACTTGCTTACCTGGGACTGACATCGGCGGCATGTTTGGCCGCCATTATCAATGGGTGACCGATCACGTCCCAAGCTGGAATAATACCATCATCGGAGTGAAATCCATTGCATGCGCAATACAGTAGCAACACGGCACGCTCGCCCCCCCCCAATCACGTGTCGTCGTCCGACGACATCTCGGACACGGCGGCCAGCTGTTACCAGGCACGACGTCGGGAAAGCATTGGGAAAACGTCGGGAAGACGTCGGGAAAGATTCTTGCTGTTTGTCGGGATAGGCCTTCGGTAACCATACCCGTTCTGGCAGAATTACTTGGCATTACGGAGCGATCCGTGCAGAGAAATATGCAGAAACTGCAATACGTTGGGATGCTGCGACGTGTCGGCGGGAGAAAACAAGGCATCTGGGAGGTCGTGGAATAATTTCTGAACGCGCCGTGACGACAACAACGGCATAACGCGCAACGATAAAGGCAACCACGCCTCCGCATGTGCTGCCGGGTGCATAGAAAGACCAACTGGGAGAAATGACGATGCTGAATGTGAAGGATTTTGGTGCCGTCGGTGATGGTGTAAGCAAAGACACGGTGGCCGTACAGCGGGCGCTTGATGCCGGAGGCATGGTCCATGTCCCCGCTGGCGTCTATCTGTGCGGCAGTCTCTATTTGCGCAGTAATGGCGGTCTTGATCTGGCGCCGGGCGCGGTCATTCTTGGCAGTCCGGACAAGGAAGACTACAACGCACCGGACTTCTGTCCGCAAAACCGCCCTTTCCCGCCGGAATGCTCCTACGGCGCGCATTTGCTCATTGCCGTCGAGCAGGAGAACGTGGTTATCCGTGGCCGCGGCCGCATTGACGGCAACCGCCAGGCCTTTTATGAGCTGGCCGAGAAGCGTGAGCAAATCTGGTCGCGGCACATCGCCTGGCGCCCCAGCCAAATGCTGTACTTCTGTGAATGCCGGGGCGTACAGATCTGCGATGCCCATCTGGACAACGCGCCGTACTGGACCTGTTTCCTCCACGGCTGCGTCGATGTGTCCATTCGCGGCCTGCGCATCGACAATCCCATGCACACCCGCAATGGCGATGGCATTGACATTGACTGCTGCCAAAACGTCACCGTCAGCGACTGCATCATTGACTCCGGCGACGACTGCATCACCCTGCGTGGCAACGCCGCACCGCTGAAAACGCCACGCCCATGCGAAAACATCACGATCAACAATTGCGTGCTGCGTACCATCTGCAATGCCTTCCGCATCGGCGTCGGCAATGGCCTCGTGCGCAACTGCACGGTGAGCAACGTGGTCATCCATGATTCGCGCATGGGCATCTGCCTGTGCACCAAATACTCGGCGGCACCCCGGGCCGTGCAGATCGAAGACATTTCCTTCAACAACGTCTTCATTGAAGCCGACCGGCCCATCGCCATCGCCATCGGTGCGCACGGCGCCGCCGATGGCCCCGGCATCAAGCCCATCCAGCGCATCAGCTTCAACCAAATCCGCGGCCGCGGCTGCGTCGGCAACCTCATCCAGGGCCGGGCGCTGGGCGATATCCGCGATATCAGCTTCCGAGATGTGTGCTTCGACTACAGCGGCGGCGACCGCGTCGTCGTCGATCCGCCAAACGGCTACTCCGAGCCCTGCCACATCTCGCCGCCAGCGGCATTCCACCTGGAATACGCGCAGGACATCGCCTTCGACCACGTCCGCATCAACTGGCTCAGCGACGATCCGCGCTGGCTGCACGACGTCAACGCCGTCGGCAGCCAGGACATCGTCTTCAATAACTGCGCCTTCAGCAAGGGCCACGCGCTGGCCTAAGCGTCCTGCAGCGCGCGGCGCCGTGTTTCCGTCTCTCCTACGGATGTGTCTTAAGCAATGCGCGGAAGCCGTCGGCCATGACATTGATGTCGCAGCCGAGGGCTTTCCAATTCATGAAGCGATGGTCCCACACATCGTCCTGCGCGGCATAGCCGCCGAGAAGGATGCCGGCGCGGAGAGTCTTCTCACGAATTTCATCAATGGCGGCCGAGATTTCCGGGTCGCCGAAGTCCCCGGGCTTGCCGTACGACGACGACAGATCGTAGGGACCGATGCAGACGCTGTCGATGCCCGGCACGGCCAGGATTTCATCGAGGTTGCACACCGCATCCCGGTGTTCGATCTGGATGATCACCATCGGCTCCGCTTGCGAAATATCGAGGTACTCCGCCATGGGCATATTGCCATAGCCGGTACTGCGACGCGTGGCGAAGCCCCGCTCGCCCCCCTGCGGTGGATACTTGCAGGCACGAACAGCAGCCTCGGCGGCCGCCGCGTCGTTGATCATCGGTATGATCACGGCGGCCGGCGCCAAGTCCAGCACGGGCTTGAGCAGGTAGTTCTCGTTCCACGGCACGCGGATGAAAGGCGCGCAGCCCGTGCCACGAATAGCCATGACGTGGTGCATGGCGTCCACAATGGTCATCGGCGAATGTTCGAGGTCGATCCACACAAAATCCATGCCGACATCACCGGCCATTTCCGCCACGCTGCTGTCGTACATCGTCAACACAACCCCATAGGCGGTCTTGCCTGAGGCGACTTTTTCCCGGAAACGGGACAGATTGTTGATCTCCACGGTGCACTCCTTGCTTAGTGCCTGCTTCACTCAATGCGCCAATGCTGGAAACGGATGCACTGCCGGCGCCAAGTATAACTGAGCGCCACAGTGCCATCGGCCAGCGCGATAATCGCCGGATAGGAATACTCGCCTTTGCTTGGCTCGCCGTCACTCAGAGTCAGGCTCTGCGTTTCCGGCCAGCTCACGCCGTTGTCGACAGAGACATACAGATACAACTCGTCGCGCCGGCCCCAGTTGCGACCATCGCGATTGGCCGCCAGCAGCAGCCGTCCGTCCGTAAGCCGCGCCAGGTCCAGCCCCGAATTGTTGTTAGGCAGCACTGTCGCCACCGGCAGCGACCAGCTCAGCCCGAAGTCTGCCGAGTCGCTCCGATAGGCCCGGCCAGCGTTGCTGCGCAGCAGCATGTGGACCTTGCCGGGCGCGGACTCCCACAGCGTCGGCTGAATCAACCCCAGCGCCGTGCCCTGGTCGTCTACGACGACGTCTGGCAATTCCACGGCGACCTTCTGCCAGCTGCGGCCGTCATCGCGGCTGATGTCAACAAAGGGGCGCCACGGGCCGCATTCCGTCGAGCCCGGCGCCAACACCCAGCCATTGCTGAGGATAATTGGCTTGTTCTTGACCGGACCACGGCCACCACTATCGTCGCCAGCAAGCAGCTCCGCCGGCCGCGACCAGCTCTGGCCTGACTGGTCATACTCGCAAACGTAGGTCCGCCAGCCGGCAATGGTCGCCCCGACCTTGAAGAACAACACAACGCGACCCGATGGCATGCACC
>JAQWBY010000523.1 GCA_028706165.1 Lentisphaeria bacterium
ATCCTTTTCGGATGACCTCTTCCTACTCGCAGATGGCGACGTCGACGGGTGTTGGTTTGAGGACGGTAACGAGGTCGGCGGGGGCCATATCGAGGATGAAGCCGCGGTGACCGCCGTTGATGTAGATACGGGGCAGGTCGAGGATGGTCTTTTCGACGTAGACAGGCATGGCCTTGCGGGTGCCGAAGGGCGATGTGCCGCCGACGCGATAGCCGGAATTGCGTTCGGCCTGAGCGGGATCGCAAGGCGCGACGGTTTTGACGCCGAGGAAGCGGGCGAGATTCTTGGTCGACACGCTGCGGTCGCCATGCATGAGCACCACCAGGGGCTTTTTGGCGTCGGTTTCAAAGATGAGCGTCTTGACGACGGCGTGTTCATCCAAATTGAGTTCCTTGGCCAGGTGGCTGGTGCCGCCCTTTTCGACGAAGTCGTAAAAGAGCTCCTGGTAGGGCACTTTGAGGCTGTTGAGTAGGCGGGTGGCGGGGGTGACGGGGCTTTTGTCTTTGGTTGTGCTCATGGCTGGTCCTTTCCTATGCGTGGCGCGGGCGCGGCGTCGGCGCGGTTGAGGCATTCGTTGGCCATGCGGAGATTGCGGCAGGTCGCGAGGTCGCGGAAGAGGGCGCTGTCGCGGCCATAGAGTCCAGCGGCGACGCGGAGGACGAAGCCGTGGTTGGCGCCTGGGCGCTGGCCGGATGCGGCGGCGATGTCGCGGAGGAAGTCGATGCGTTCGGCGTCGCTAAGTGGCGTTGGCGGGCGGTTATGGCAGTAGTCGTGGATATCGAGGAGGAGGGCGGGGTTTTGGAGCAGGCCGCGGGCGGGTATGACGCCGTCCACGGCGCATTGTTGGCGCATGGCTTCGGCGTCGTCAGCGGTGAAGAGATTGCCGCTGCCGAAGAGGATGCAGTCCGGCAGCAGATCGCGGGCTTTGGCCAGGCGCTGGAGGCCGTCGCTGATGGGTCGGTAGAGTTCACGGACGGTGCGGAAGTGGCAGAAGACCAAGTCGGGTCGGGCGCTGCGGACGGCTTCGGCGATGGCCGGCAGTTCCGCGGGCGAATCGAAGCCGACGCGGATTTTGACGCTGATCGCGTGGTTACCGCAGGCTTCGCGCATGGCGTCGAGGGTGCGGGTGATCCAGTCGGGCTCACAGAGGCGTTTGCCGCCGCCGCCATTGCCGATGACGGTTGGGCTTGGGCAGGCACAATTGAGATCGACGCAGGTGGCGCCGAGGCTGTGGAGGATTGCGGCGGTGGTGGCGAGCTTGGCGCTGTCGATGCCCATGATCTGGGCGATGACGGGCATGCCGGTGTGCAGGAAGGGCTGCAGCCAGTGCTGCAGACGCGAACGGCGGGGCACGCCGGTGGAGATGCGCAGAAAGGGCGTGAACCAGGCGTTGACGAAGCCGCGCTTGCTCATGGCGCTGAGGAAGGAACCCTCGGTGACGCCTTCCATGGGGCCGGGGAGGATGCGGGTTGGGAGTGTGCGCCCGTCAGCGAAGACAATAGGTTGTAACCACGGATGGCTATGGCTGGTCATGGCGTCGGTTTCCGTCATGCGCGCCAGCGATGGCTGGGCGCGGTGAATAAGGCGTGGGGGGGGCTTAGGAGCTGTTCGATAATAACATTTACATCTATACCCGTGCCCGCAGAAGGCGTCCGTCCTCGCGAAAGCAGCCTGCAAGGGTGCGATAGTGCAAGCAAGAAAAGTGAGTTCCTAGGCCCCATTGGCCCCAGTCAGCTTCGCCGACCGGGGCCAATGGGGCCTAGGAACACGAACATTGTCGCCGTTATACCCAGGGCGGCGCACGCTTTCAGCGTGCTTGCCCTGGGCTCTGGGCTGGACTGTTTCGCGCTTTCAGCGCGTCTGCCGCTTCGCGGCGAGGGGAAATATTGACCGGTGGCAAGGCATTTCGGTAAAGAGCGTTTGCGTTGAAAAGTGTAAACGTAATTAGTGAACGACTCCTTAGCTGTAGCCAATCAAGGTGAACTGAAAAGCGGCCTTGCCGGTAGCGCGTGGTTGCGCGGCGGCGGCAAGACTGGGCGGCCTCTAGCCACCGCTGACCGTCAGTCCTGGTCATTCCAGTTGCGGCGTTGGAAGCGTCGTTCGCGGGCGGCGGGGCGTTTACGGTTGGCCTTGGTGAGAATGGCGTCCTTACGGATAAGCGGCGCCATGGCGGCCCGGAATTCCGGCGAAAACTGGATATTGATCTGTTCATTCTGGAGGTAGACGACATTGCCATTGGCACAGACCAGGCAGAAGATCAGCTGGGTGTTGCCGGGGAAACGCTGGCAGACGGCGGCGATGTCTTGCATGCGTTCCTTGCTGAGTTCCTCTTCGTAGAGCCTGATGTGCACTTCCTGGGTGTAGAGCTCCTGGACCTTGGCCAGGGGGATGATAGTCTGGGCATGGAGTTTGAGGGGCTCTTCCTCGTCTCGCCGGCTGAGTTCGCCTTCAACGAAGACGACCGACTCCGGCTGCAGGGCCTCGGGGCATTGCTGGCGGACTTTGTCATAGGAGTCCGGAAAGAGCAGGCATTCCACGGTTGACTCGCGGCTTTCGAGGGTGAGAATAGCCCATGGCTTGCTGTCTTTTTTGGTGA
>JAQWBY010000524.1 GCA_028706165.1 Lentisphaeria bacterium
CGTTGTCGCTGTTTTGTCGCCGTTGCTGTTTACACGTTCGTTCGTTACGGTCACGGGGCCTGGCGAGCCGCGCGCCGTCGCTCAGTCCTACTCGCCAATCACTTTCACCAGCACGCGCTTGTCGCGCTTGCCATCGAATTCAAAATAAAAGATCTGTTCCCAGGTACCGAAATCCAGCCGTCCGTCCGTGATGGCCACCACCACTTCGCGGCCCATGATGGTGCGTTTGAGGTGCGCGTCGGCGTTGTCCTCAAAGCCATTGTGGGCGTATTGACTGTAGGGCTTTTCCGGTGCCAGCTTTTCCAGCCAGCGCTCGTAGTCGGCATGCAGGCCGCTTTCGTCATCGTTGATGAACACGCTCGCGGTGATATTCATGGCGTTCACCAGCACCAGCCCGTCCTTGACCCCACTCTCGCTGACCGTCTGCTGCACCTGGCCGGTGATATTCACCAGGCCGCGCCGCAAAGGCAGATTGAAATGGAGTTCCTTGCGTAATGTTTTCATGCGTTCTGTCCTCCTCTTCCTCTTGTACGTGTCCCAACCCGCTCAAGGCACGATTTCACCGACCAGCAGGATATTCCCCGCGTACCAGTGCTGCGCCGCCAGGGGCGAGGCCGCCAGCGCCTCGGCTGTCAGCTCGCGGTATTTCGGGCTCATCTGCAGCACCGCCAATTTATCGGGAATGGGTTCAGCAGCGACAAACATCTTCACGCTGTGTACCTTGTCTTCCAGGCCCATAGCGACATTGATGGTACCCAAAATGTAGCAGTCCGACCAATAGCCGCGGCTGATCTGCGACACAGTCTTCAGTGGCCCGCCGTCCACCGAATAACTCACCTGCCCGCAATCCGGGCCGACCAAGCCATAGATGCGCATTTCGGTGCCCTTGAAGCGCAGTTCCAGCGTGGCACCCGGCCCTGCTGCCTGCCACAACTCCGGCAGCCGCCAGGCGACATTCTTCGCGGGCAACTCGCTGGCGCTGTCCTGCTGCCGCCATGAGCCCGTCAGTTTCGCGGCCGACAGCGGCAGCCGCCGCGCGTTTTCAAGATTATCCGCGCGTTTTGGCGCTGACAAGGCATGGGGGCGTTGTGCTGGTGGCACTGCGGCCCGGAAGGCAGTGAAGCCGCGCTTGATGGCCTCCGTATAGAGTGGATGCCCCGTATCTGCGTAAGGATGGACGTTGTCATTGGTAAAATGCCAGACGCCGTCTTCCTGTAGCGCCTTACGGCGCACGGCTTCTGGTTCCGCCGATTTGAAGATGAGTTTGCCCTCGGCGGCCCGCCGGGCCACGTCGTAGCCCAGGTGGATACTGGGTATGCCGTAGAAATCGGCGATGTCTTCCATGCAGCTGGCCGCCTGGGGATAGACGCCCTTGGCGAAATCGGCAACCATGCCGCCCGTCAGGGTGTACACGAAACAAATGTCGGTTTCCGGGCTGGCCTGCCAAACCTTGCGCACCACGCCTTCCATGCCGCGATGAATCTCCTTGGCGCTGGTGCCGCCGTCATTCACGGCGAATTCCACAAAAAGCAGATCGGGCTTATGGCGCAGCACATCGTGTTCCAGACGATACACCCCCAAGCCCACATTCGTACCACTGATGGCGCCGTTGATCTCAGTAATATCCAGCGCCGGATAGGACTCCCGGAACCACGCGAGCGTCTGCACTCGCCACCCCTCGGCCGCGGTGATGCTGCCACCAAAATACCCCACCCGCAACGGCGTGGCGCCGCCCTCGACCTTGCGATAAAAATTCGGCAGGCCTCCACGCACCGTATATTCCACCGCCGGCCGGCGCACTACCGGATCTTCCGCAGCCTCCGCCGACACCGCACAACCCGCCAATAGTGCCGTCGCCATCATGCCTACCTGCCTGATCATAGTTCCCGCTTTCATCGTAACGCATTGTTGCCGTCCGTGGCTGGCCCCCCCTCCGGTCCGCCCTGTCGGTCGCTACTGTAACGCCGGTGAACTCAGCCTGCAATGGCTGTTTACCACGGCGGAATCAGTCTAACACCAATTCAATCAATTATCAACATTTCCCACCCCCGCCCAGCGATCGAAACGCGACGCCGACGGCGAGGTCTTTTGCGCCTAGGCACGGGAAAGGAGCACCGGTGGTCTGCCTCATGCCACTGCGCGTGCGGTAGCGCTATTCAGCGTGGCGCGAGGACGCCATTGCTGTCATCGCAGAGGACATCGCCATTCAGGTGGTCGAGGACAATGACGCCATGGAGGGTGCCGGCGAAGGCCGCATCGTGCCAACTCCAGACGAGTTTGCCGTCCTTGTCGAACTGCAGGAGCTGCGGGCCCTTCTGGCTATCCTCCGGCCGGTGACCGGTCCAATTGCAGACCACGACCGAGCCATCCGGCAGGATCTGCATGCCGGCGAAAAACTGCGTGTTGACGCCGCGCGTCTTGTCCTCAGCACTCGCTGCAAAGCGCCGCAGCTCCTTGCCATCGGCGTCAAATTCGATGACGGCCGAGCCGTAACCGCTGGCGACTATGGTGCTGCCAGAGGGCATACGCAATGCCTGATAGACGTGGCGGCCGCCGGGAATAACGATTTCGCGGCGGATGGCACC
>JAQWBY010000525.1 GCA_028706165.1 Lentisphaeria bacterium
CGGGCAATGCGGTGGCGGATTTCCTCCAAGCGGCGTTTTTCGGCCTCAATCCGGCCGCTGATATCCGCGAGGCGCCGCTGGCGTTTCATGCTGACGCGGTCGAGGTTGGCTTTGGCACGCTCAAGGCCTTTGCGCAGCTCGACGCGGCGTTCGTCCGTAATGCCTTTGCGTTCCAGTTCATTTTTGATGCGGACTTCTTCCAGTGCCGCCTTGGCGTTTTCGAGGGCGCGGGCATGTGGTTCGAGGGCCGAAAAGCTGATGTACTCTTTGTCGAAGAGGCGTTTTTCGCGGTTGTAGGTGTCCTGGGCGTCAGCGACGTCCAGCTCGGCAAGTTCTTCCTCGATAGCCATTAGGCGCCTGGCGCGTTCATCGGGGATGGCGAGCTCTTCGGCTTCCTCCAACAGGGCGTGTTCATGCTGGGCTTGGCGGAGGCTGACATTCTTGCTTTCCTGGAAGTCCACCAGTTCGTATTGGGCGTTGAGGCGTTCCACGTTCAATTCGGTGTTCTGGAGGTCGGTTTCCTGATTCTCGATTTCTTCGCGGGCGGAGCTGTCATCGACTTGCAGGATCAGCTCGCCTTTTTTGACGGCGCTGCCCTGGCTGAGCATCTGCGTAATGCGGCCGCGGGTGCGAATCGTCACTGGCGCTTCGATGGCACTCTGGAGGACGCCGCGGCAGAGCACCAGGCGTTCCGCGCTGATGGGCACGACGGTGTAGCGCTGCAACTGCTTTTCCGGTGGCTTGATCATGCTGCGCCAGAAAAACCACCCGGCCAGTATCAGCGGCGGCAGGGTGACAAGCAGGAAGAGGATGATGAGAGAGCGGCGTTTCATGCTGTCTGGATGGCATTGCCGGCGTCTGCCGGCGTTGGCGGTTCTTTCTGGCTAGCGTTTCTGGAAGGGGAAGAAGACCTCGCTGATCAGTCCGGGTTTGAGGCGATCGTGGTCAGTCTTGACGGTAATGCGCACTGCGAAGGTTACTTCGCCCAAAGGCTCGTGCGACGAGTACAGCCCAAGCTGGCTGTCCTTCTTGCCGCGATTGGAAAACAGCAGGTCCACTTTGCTGACGGTGCCGGCTAGGCGTGCCTCGCCTAAAGAGGGTATGCGCACCTCCACCTCCAGGCCCGAATGGACGTCGCCGTAATACTTCTCCGGCACCTCGACCTTGATTTCCATCTCGCTGACATCAGGAATGGATAGAATGTTGAAGCGCGGACCGACGGTGTTGCCCAGCGAAACCTTCGCCATGTTGTTGCCATTGAATACTTTGTTGTAACAGATCAAGCCGTCCGCCGGCGACGTGATCACGTGGTTGTCCCGTCGCCGGATCTCCCGCTGCAGGCGCCGGTCGATATTCCCAAGATGTTGTTTGTTGCGATCATATTCGCGACGGATGCTCAAGTTGTCAAAATGCACCGACTTGGCTGTGCTCTCCAGATTCGCCTCGGCGTCAGCCAAATTCAGCGCCGCGCGGCTCTTGGCGATGCGGGAGGCGCCCTCGCGGTCCTTGCTTAAATTGAGCTCGGCCTGTTCCACTTTCAGCGTGTGCCGCCGCAAGGTCCGTTTGAGTTTTGCCAGCTCTACTGGGGACATGGTTGGATTCTTTTTGCCCAGCTCGCGGTCGAGACGCCGTTGCGTCGCTGCGAGCTGGATCTTGGACAGCTCCAGGTTCATTTCCCCGCGGTATACGGGTAGGGGCGATACATAGTTGAGTGTTTCGTCGCTGCTGATGCGCACCGTCGCCAGGTTGTTGCTGGCGTTGGTCTGGCGGAATTCGCCGTTGCGGCGGGTGATTTCGATCTTTTTTTCCAGCTCGTTGCAGCGGCTGTCGACTTCGGTGTAGTTGGCGCTGATGTTGCTGATGCGCTTTTCGCGCTCTTCGGGGTCGAGCTTGGCGACGACATCGCCGGCTTTCACCATGCTCTCTTCCGGGATCAGCCAGGTAATTTTTGGCCAGGGCCAGCGGCCGATGTCCGGCACCAGAATGTCTGTCGAGCGTACGGGTAGGAGTTCGCCGGAGGCGCTTAGGCGTTTTTCCTCCTTGCCGTCGTCGTCTTTGCGCACGGGAAAAGTGCCACGGGCGGTGACCCGTTTGTCCAGCCAGGACGGATCGTCGAGGATGAAAAAGCTGCCCACGACCGTGCCGCTCACTTCGCGGTACAGACCGTTTTCGGCGATGTAGGATTTGCCGTCCTGTTGCATCACATACTGCAGGGGCAGCGTCGGCCCGGTGATCGGCGTGCTGGCCAGGAGTTCGGCCTCGCCGCGCATCCCGGGGCGCAGCCAGGACAGCGGTTCGGTCGTCGTGATAACCACATCAAACACTTTAACGCCGAAGGCCTTGACATCGCCGCCGCCGGACTCTTCCTTCTCGGCCAGGTCATGCGACAGCGTGCTGATGGATTTGAGGCGGCCCGCGATGGCATCGGCATAGCGGCCATTCACGCGGATGCGTACCTCGTCCCCTTCTTTGAAATGTTTGCGCACCGACTCGTGCAGCACGCCGCGAAAACCGATCGTCGCTATCTCCGGTATCTCCATGAAGGCGTAGTTGTCCCACATCTTCAGGCCGGGAATGAGCTCGCT
>JAQWBY010000526.1 GCA_028706165.1 Lentisphaeria bacterium
CGCGGCTGCTCATGTCGGACTGGGTCAAGTCGTGCATACCGATGAAAAGCGGGTCGATGACGTGGACCATGGGGTTGTCCACCTGCCAGTAGGACAGGGCGGTGATGCCGCGGGTGGCCATGTCGGCCAAGGCGCCGGAGTCGCGCATGGCGACAAAGCTGCCGCCGTGGCCATTGGGGGAGAGAGCCAAGCTTGAGCGGGTTGCTAGCAGGGCCTTGCCTTGGAGGTCGAGTGCTGGGAGCGTGCCCTGGGCGAAGAACATGACATTGGCCGGGTCGAGGCCAAAGTAGTTGTGCTCGCTGAAAAAGGTCCGGGTGGCATCGTCGTTGATCGTGCTGGTCATGATGTACCAGGGGATGATCGTCTGGTACTTGTCCTGGTTGCGGGCGATACCTTCGGCGAAGACTTGGAAGAGGCTCTTTTGCCGGATGGGAGTGACGGGGAAGGTGCCTTTGGGCGCATCGTAGCCCAGGCGGGTGCCTTGGCCGCCGGCGACCGTGAAGGTCGCCACTTTGCCGGCTCGCAGCAGCGCTTCGCCGTGGGCGATGCTGGCTTTCTGCAGGGTGATTTCTTTGGGTGACTCCGCGCGCAAAGGCTGGTATGGCGCCGGCAGCAGCTGCTCAAAGGGTATGTCGAGCTTACCACCGCTGGCGGCTTTGGCGCCCCATTGGCTGATGCGGGCCCAGTTGATGTTGCGCACTTGCGCGGCCAGCTCTTGGCGTTCGCCGGGATTGAGCTGATCCCAGAAACGCAGGATATGCTCTTGGCGGTGAGGTGCTAACAAGGCGGTCAATTCCTGCTTGGTGGCATCAACGGACATGGCCGATCTTCTCCTGTAGATTCACTAAATACCGAACACCAGGGCCGCCCGTGCGGGTGGAGAACATTTACCAAGCGGCTACCTGCGGCTGGCGAGACCAGCGTTATATTGGGGGCTGTCGTATTTGCAGAGCAGGCACGGCTTGCATGCATCAGCGTGGCACTGCCCCGCGCCGTCTTAAGGGCCTATAACATAACCTTCATCCCGCATTTGGCTATGTGTGACTGGCGGTCGCGGGGAGGAACACGAACATGGTCGCCCTGGGCTGATATGTTTCGCGCTTTCAGCGCTTCTGCCGCTTCGCAGCCAGGGAAACGGGCGCATTTGACTAAGCCAGAAGCTCTATGGCTCAATTATCAATGGGTGACCGATTACAGGAGCACCCCCAAGATAAGGAGGACACGAATATGGCGTTGCCAGAGCAAGACGCGCCCAGTCAACAGGCATTCAAGGCATACCTGGCACAGGTCGCCGAGCAGGTCGCTTCTTTTCTACATGATGATATGGCCGTCCGTACCCCAAGCGTCCCGGAGCACCTTCGCGATACTGCTGACAGTTACCTGCGGCAGCCCGGCAAGTGCCTGCGCCCGGCTTTACTGCAGCTTTGCTGCGCGGCGGCGGGCGGTAATGCCCAAGCAGTACTGCCGGCGGCGGCCGCCGTCGAAGTCTATCATACCTGGACGCTGGTGCATGACGACATCATCGACCACGACGCTTTCCGCCGGGGGCAGCCGACGGCACACATCTCAGGCGCGGCGCTCGGGCGGAAGCGCTGGGGGCTGGCGGATGCGGTCGCGGCCGACTACGGCGTGAGTCTGGCCATTTTGGCTGGGGACCTCCTGCAGGGGCGGGCGCTGTCGCTACTGGCGTCCGTGCCGGCGCGAGCAGAGCTGGCGCTGGCGCTGGTTCGGCGCATGAGCGACTGGCTGACGCCCGAGCTGCTGGCCGGTGAACAACTGGATATCGAACTCAGTCATTGCCCCTGGGAGGACATCAGCGAGGAAAACATCATCACGATGATGCGGCAGAAGACCGGCGCGCTGCTGGCGTTCTGCGCGACCACGGGCGTGGCCCTCGCCGAGGACAGTTCCCCGCAGGACAGTCCCGTGGCCCAGGCCATGGGTCGCTGCGCAGAGCTGTGCGGCCTGGCGTTTCAGATCCAGGACGACCTGCTTGGGCTCAGTGGCGAGGAAGTCAGCTTCGGCAAGCCTATCGGTTCGGATATTCGCGAGGGCAAACGCACCATGGTGATGCGCCACGCCATGGCGTACTGCAGCGCTGCCGAACGGCGTCTGCTGACGGGCATTCTGGGCAACGCTGACGCATCAGGCGAGGACATCGCCGCTGTGCGGGAAGTCGTTACGCGCACCGGCAGCGATGTCTACGCACGGACATGCACCGAGCGCTTTCTTGTCGAAGCCCTGCAGCTGCTGGAGAGTACCCTGCGCCCAACGCCGCAACGGGAACTGCTGCGCAGCTGGATCATGGCGATGGTTCGCAGAAACCGCTGATGTACCGCTGCTCTGGTGATACCCCTGGGCCGATTTTCTTCCTTCACTTTCGTCCATCGCGCCCGTCGTGTTCATCGCGCTCATTGTGTCCAGGGTTATTTACGGATCGTTTTCTTTTTCCGAAAAACAGCAAAAAAGTCATCCATCTGGTGGACAGATGACGTTTTTGTCCTATATTAGAGCACGTTTTTCATATGGCGCGGTAGCCAAGTGGTAAGGCAGAGGTCTGCAAAACCTCCATTCACCGG
>JAQWBY010000527.1 GCA_028706165.1 Lentisphaeria bacterium
GTCACCCTGGAGCCCTACCGCACGCGCTTCGAAGCCATGTACCGCGCCTGGGCAGCCGAACGGCAAATCGCCCTCCCCGAAGGGGCCATCGACTTCACCGTCACCACCGACCCCATGATGCAGTTCTTCATCCACGTGACTGACGAATACCACCGCACCATGGGCGAATTCCTCCGCAGCATCGGCGTCAAAGTGCCCATGACCGGCAGCAACTGGAGCCGCAACGCCGCCCTCCTGGCATCGGTTGCCAAAACCGACTATACCGACTCGCACAGCTACTGGAACCACCCCAACCGCGATGGCTCATTCGGCACCAGCAGCATGCTGCGCAGCCAGGGCACCATCATGGATGGCCTCGGTTTCATGCGCGTCGCCGACAAGCCCTTCTTCGTCAGCGAATGGGACGCGCCCTGGCCCTACGAATACCGCGCGGAACTGCCCCTGTGGCTGGCCGCCGTCGCGGCCTTCCAGGACTGGCATGGCCTCACCGTCTACACCTACCGCCACTCCAGTAATGTTCCCATGGAACACATCAATGGCGCCTTCGAAACTTTCAATGACCCAGCACGCTTCGGCCTCATGCCCATTGCCGCGCTGATCTATCGCCGCGAAGATGTCCGCCGCGGCGCCAGCACTGACCGCCAGGCCGTAGCCATCCCCATGACCCTCGCCGCCAGCGCCAAAAGCCCTGGAAGCTGGAGCGTCCCAGCTTACCGCGGCCTCGCCGAACTGCGCCCCTTCCACACCCAACTCGTGGCGGGCGGCGAGATACCCGCTGGCGCCCTCGGCCCCGACGCGCCGAGCATCGCCGAGGATATCCGCCGCAGCAGCAGCGGCGAAATCATCCGCGACCGCGCCAAGGCCACGCTGACCATCGACACGCCGCGGACGCAGGTCATCCAGGCCTTTTTCAGTGACAAACTCCCCGTTTTAAGCACCAGCGCGCTGAAGGTCAGCAGCCGCAACCGCTATGCGACCATCGGCCTGAGCTCGCTCAGCGGCGCGCCCATCAACCAGTCCCGGCAACTTCTGTTGACCACGGTCGGTCGCGCCGAAAACACCGACTTTGCCTATAATCTCATGCGTAACCGCCGCCTCAGCACCGGCAAAGGCCCCATTCTCATGGACCCCATCTGCGCCCAGATCAGCATCACCACCCAGCAGGAGGGCCTCAAAGTCAAGCCCATAGCCGCCAATGGCCATAAACTGGCACCCATCCCCGCCCAGTGGGCCGATGGCAAGCTCACCTTTACCATCAGCGAAGCCGACGCCTCACTCTACTTCGCCATCGAAGACTGACGACGACCGGCCGCGCCAGCAGCCGCGAGCATTCAATACTTTCACCCGTGCAGACCTGTTGGCGAACCAGACAACCCAAGGCTTCACCAGCTGTGGCGAGCGACCAGGACTTACACGGCATGCGCACCTGCCACGGCGCCACGCCGGCCTCAGTCGTCACAACGCCCTTCGCCGCCAGCATCATATTGCACCTCCAAACACATGTTCCAGCATCATCCCCAAGCAGAAATGATTCTCGCCATGGCCATTGGCGACAAGGCCATCCGCGCCGCCGTCATCGATCGCGCCAATTGCGTCAGCGCTCTCCAGCCATCCCCAATCCCAACCCATGCCGGCGTTCCCGAAATACTCCAAGCCATGCGCAATATCCTCGCCGCCGCCGGCAACGTTGACGCCGTCGGTATCATTCTGCCCAGCCCAGCCGCCGCCGCCAGCACCGGCGGCACCTACAGCGCGGCGCTGGCTGCTCTCCATGAATGCGAACTCCGTGCCAAGCTGTCCTGCGCGTTACCCCTACGGGTCATCCACTACAGCAACGCCGTGCTCCTCGGCGAAGTCCACGCCGGCGCCGCGCAGGGACGCCGGCGCGCCGCCGCCGTCATCATCGGCCATGGCGGCGTTGACAGCGCCATGATCATTGACGGCCAGCTACTCTGCGACCCGCTCGGGGCCCCGGCAGCCATCGTCCGCATCGCCGACCGCCCATGCCGCGTCGGCCGCGTCGCCGACGAGCTCTGCGGCCAGGCGTTGCTGGCGCGAATGCCAGACGTCCACAGCCTCGCCGAACTCGAGGCCCGCGCCCGCACTGGCGACTTTCGCTGCCAGCGCCTCTGGACCGACTTCGGCCTGGATCTCGCCGAGACCCTGCAGACCTGGCAGGCTGACCTCCTGCCGGACCGGATCGTCCTCGGCGGCCCCATTGCCGGCGCTCTGCCACTGTTTCGTGAAGTGCTAGGCGACTTGCCTGTAGTCGCGGCCAGCTTGCCCGATGCGGCCCTCGTCGGCGCCGCCGCACTCTTCGCCTGAACCCAGCGCAACTCCGTACGGCCTCCCCCCACTACCCCCACGATGCGCCCACCTCGCGCGCATGGACAACATCAGCGGTCCTTTGGGGTTGTTCGATAATTACGTTTACAACTATACCCAGGCACGCTGAAAGCGTGCGACATCGCAAACAAAAAAAGGTGAGGTTCCATTGCCTCTTTGGCCCCAGTCAGCTGCGCCGACTGGGGCCAAAGAGGCCGATGAACACGAGCGCAATAGGCGCTGTACCCAG
>JAQWBY010000120.1 GCA_028706165.1 Lentisphaeria bacterium
AGGCGCCGAACTCAGCAGCTCGCTGAAGATCACCAAGGACTCCCGCTGGCGATCCGTTTCAAGCAGGATGCGGCCTAAAAACACCTTCATGGGCAAAATCGTGTGTTCGGGAAGTCCCGATTTGGACAGCATATCCTGCAACACTCGAATGGCAGCAGCGCTATCGCCCTGATTGTAGTGCAGGACCGCAAGCGTCTGGGTCAAGAGCACCTGCTCATCAAGTGGCGCGGCAACCAGCAGCTCTTCGGCATAGCGTTTCGCACTCGCAAAGTCCTTGCTGTCCAGGCCGATGCGCAACAGGTAATTTTTCGCCGCTCGCACCAATTCGTCTTCCTGGGGATAATTCTCCACCAGAAACAAACAATCGGTTTTCGCCTTGTCAAAATCCTTCGCTTTGTAGGCGATCTCCGCTGCCCGCAGGCGCAGGCGCGCGGGGTCAGGCACGCCATCGCGGCTAGCCAGACTTCGCAGCACCGCTGCCGCCTCCGACCACTTTTCCTGTTTACCAAGAATGACCACTAGCAACTCAGTAGCCGGCAAGGTCTGTTTCAGATCGTCATGGAAAAAAGCCACTGCGGCCTTGCCAGCCACTTCGGCATCATTGAGTCGGTTGCTCTCCAGGGCCGCGCGCGCCCGCCACAACAGGACATTGCCACTCTCTGCCGCCGCCGGAAAGTCCGTTAGAAAGGCCCGGGCATAGTCTTCCACCACGGCGTACTGGCCAGCCATGAACAAGCAGTTGATGGTGTAGGCACGAGCAACCCGGCGCAGGTCTGCTGCTACTGCCGGCTCGTTGCCTAGGCGCTCAAAATAATACTGTGCCCGCTCGTAGTCGCCCGTTTCCAACAGTGCTTGAGCAAAAATGAAGAGCAGGCCGTGGTCAGACGTGTCCGGGTAAAGCAGCAGCCATTCGTTGCCTAAGGCAACCACGCGAGCATGCTCACCGGCACGGCCAAGCAATTCTATTCGCCGCCGCCGCGCCTCTTGGCCGAACTGCCCGTTGGGAAAACTGGCGATGTATTTTTCGTAAGCCACCAGCGCCTCAGCCTCCCGGCACGCCCCCAACAGCGCTTCGGCCAAGCGATAGGACGCATTTTCAACCAGCCCGTCAGCTATGCCTGTGCCAGCCTGCAGACGGGTGAAAGTGGCCACCGCTTCACTGTAGTGACCGCGCTGTAAGGCCAGCCAGCCAAGATAATACACGGCGTAGGGACGGTATAAATAGCCGTCGGCAAACGGCTGCGCCGACAATACTCGGAAGGCCGCCATCGCCTCGTCATGCTTGTTCAATTTCAACTGGCACTGCCCCCAGAAATAACGCCCCTGTTCCGCGCGCGGAGCGTCTTTGCTGGTGAACAAACTGGCAAACAGAGCCGCTGCCGCGTCGTAGTTCCCGTTGCTGAAATGCGTGTCCGCTTCCAACAGGGTCAGACTTTCGTGATTGCCATTGGCCGGATAGCTCTGCTTGAACTCGGCGATTTCCTGGAGCATGGCATCTTTTTTGCCCTGCCCGCGCAGGCACTCAATCAAGTAAAGACGGGCCTGCTGCACCAGCGCATCGTTAGGATAACGGGCAATGAAAAGTCGGAACTGCGGCTCGGCCAAGTCGTAAAATTCACGCCGCAGGAGCCCCGTCGCGTGAGCGTACTGCGTGCGGGCATCGGTAATGTCTTCGACGACGTGCTGGGAATGCACTTTCCCCACTGCCAAGATCAGCAGCATACACCCGCACATCATCAATAGACGCGACGAAAACCAGACGGCATTAGCTACGTTGTGACTGGCACCATACCGGGTCATTCAGGCCGCCCCTCTGCCGGTATGGACGCAAAGGCCACATTGTGTATCTTCACCCGCGTGCAGATGTCCAGCACGGTCATGACCGACTGGTGCCGGGAGTTGCGGTCCGCGCGAATGACCACGGGATATTCCTGAAAGGCATCCGCAATCTCCGCCAACAGCGATTCAAGGCGTTCCACCGACATTTCCTGGCTGTTGATGTAGATCTTGCCGACTTCGTCCACATTGATAATCACTTCGCCGCGCTGCCGTATCCCCCGCGTGCCGCTGTCCGCCGTCGGCACCGTAATGCCCAGTTTGTGCTCCCACTGCGCAAAAATCGTCGCCGCCATGAAATGAATGAGCAGAATGAAAATGATATCCAGCATCGGGGCCATCTGAAACCCCACTGTGTTCTCCTGGACTTTTTTGCGGAAATTCATCGCTGGACTCCGTATCGTTTAGCGCATCGGGCGATTGCCATTGCCATTACCACCGCCAACCGGCACCAGATGCTGCAGCACGGAATTGCAGGCGCTCTCCAAAGAGCTGACCAGGCGGGTAAGGCGGCCGCGGAGAATGTCATAAGCCGTCATGGCAAAAATACCAACAATCAAACCACCAAAGGTTGTGTTCATGGCCTGAGACACACCACTGGCCAGCGCGTCGGCCTTGTTGATGATGCTCACGCCGCTCTCCAACCCGGAGAAAGAGACCATCATGCCCCATACCGTGCCCAACAGGCCCACCATCGGCGCAATTACACTCAAATCCAGCAGGTACTGCAGACGAGACCAAAGCAAAGTAGCCTGACGACCGCCCTCGTCCTCCATCGCGTCACGCAAACGGCCATAATCCAGCGACTTACTGTCAGGGCAATTCTCCAAGGTCGTCAAAATAATCTTCGCAGCCGTGGAATTGTTCTCCCGGCAGAGGTCCCGCAGGGTAGCAAGGTCGCCTATCTCAGCGGCATCCTGCGCCTCCAGAATGAACTGTTTGGGATACAATAGGCCGGCCCGGAAAGTGAGGATGTAAAAAATAATCAGGGCAACCGCAAGCAAGGACAACAGCACCAGAATCTTCATGATGTCACCGCCGCGGGACATGATGTCCGTCATAGTCAATGTCGGCACTGCTCCGGTAGCCTCCGCCGCTGCCTGGGTGGCGGTGTTGGCGATGTCTTGGGCCCGCAAAAAGGTCGTTGCCGCTGCTGTCCACAGCACGGTCAGCCAAGTTGTTTTCATGTTCATGTCGTTGTTATCCAAGAGTTGCTGTTAATGCCGCTACCATATCGGCCTGGACACCCTGTTCACACAGTGTACATTGCGCTGTATCATCCGATCCATCATGTTATTTCACAAGGTGTTCGATACAGTAGTCGGCCCATGCAGTTAATCAAGAATCTACCGGCTACGTGTCCGTTTCGACCCGCCAGCGCCCGCGCAGTTCCATGGCCCCACGCAGGCGACGGCTTCTGAGGCTGCTCAGCCATGGGCCAGGCGTTTGACCAACGCGGCCTCGTAGGCGTCAAAATCAGCGATCGGCGCGTCGGCGTTGCCCTGAGCCACCGCAGCCTCAGCTACGCGCCGCGCGACGTGCGGCACCACCCGCGGATCAAAGGGCTTCGGAATGACATAGCTCGACTTCACCGGGCACTCGCCATCAAAAACGCCTGCAGCCGCATCTGCCGGGTAGGCCTTCGCCAACTGGGCCTTGACCTCCGCTGGAACCGCCGCCTGAGCGACTTCTGCCAAAGCACGCGAGGCCGCCAACTTCATCTCCTCGGTGATATCACGCGCCCGCACATCCAAGGCACCACGGAAGATACCCGGGAAGCCCAAGACGTTATTGACCTGGTTCGGAAAATCCGTGCGCCCCGTGCCGACCACATAGGCGCCGGCAGCCAACGCGTCTTCGGGAAAAATCTCGGGAACGGGATTGGCCATGGCCAGCACGATGGGTTTCGCGGCCATACTGCGAACCATATCCTGCGTCACACAACGGCCAACGGAACAGCCCAGGAACATATCGGCGCCCACCAACGCCTCAGCCAAGGTCCGGCAAGGCTTGCTGGTCGCGAGGCGTTCCTTCGCTGGATTCATGCCCTTTTCGCGGCCTTGATAAACCACGCCATGACTGTCGCAGATGACCACGTTTTCACGCCGCACACCGGCGAGTATGTAAAATTCCGCACAGGCGATGCCGGCGGCGCCGGCACCGTTGACCACGACCTGCAGCGTGTCCAAGCTGCGGTCAGTCAGAGTCACGGCATTAATCAGGGCCGCCAACGATATGATGGCCGTGCCGTGCTGGTCGTCATGAAATACGGGTATGCCCATGCGTTCCTTGAGCACGGTCTCGACCTTGAAACAGGCCGGCGCGGCAATATCCTCAAGATTGATGCCGCCAAAGGTCGGCTCCAGAGTTTCCGCTACGGCAATGAGCTTGTCGGCATCGGTGTGGCCACTGGCGGTAAACACTTTGTTCAGACAGATCGGAATCGCATCAATATCGGCAAAGCGTTTGAAGAGCACAGCCTTGCCCTCCATTACGGGCAGGCCTGCCGCCGGACCAATATTGCCCAGCCCCAGCACCGCCGTGCCATCACTGACCACCGCAACGGTATTGCCTTTGCTGGTATAACGATAGACGCTGGCAGGATCATCCTTGATCGCCAGGCAGGGCTCGGCAACACCGGGCGTGTAGGCCAAGGACAAATCCTGCTGAGTCTCACAGGGCTTGCTCGAAACAACGCTGATCTTGCCGGGAACCGGCTCCTCGTGATAACTCAGACTCCTGCTCTTCAGACTGTCGTTGCTGCTCATGGCCGTCACTTTCTTTATTCCTTGCCTGCATATACCACGGGACGTATCTTCGACCCCGAATCCAATTGCAAAGGTATTGAATATAAACCCGTTTCAGACGCCGGCACCCCCGCCGCAGAGTTTTTACCCAAAATGACGTAAGCGGTCACCCATTGCTAATGGCGGCCCCTGAGGCCGGCCATTAGCAATGGGTGACCGCTAACGAGGCTGCCGCCCTTTTGTCCCCGCTGCCCTTGGTGTCCTTTGCCGCCGATGGTATATTCACGCGTTTCTCGGTTATCCTCCCGTAGCTCGTCACCCAACGAGGTCGTTGTCATGATTTTCTCCGATCACACGCTGCCCTTACAGAAAATCGGCTCACTACGCCGCCTGCCATCACGACACATCCGTCAATCAGCCATTAGTGTCGGCATGGAATGCCTCGACCGCGATGTCTTTAATTTCGACCGCTGTTACGAGCAGCTCGGCGCCATCGGCGTCAAATGGGCGCGAGTACAAACCGGCTGGTGCAAATGCGAAACCCGCAAAGGCGAATACGACTTTGCCTGGCTGGACCATATTGTCGACAGTCTGCTGGCAGTCGGCGTCCAGCCATGGTTCAATCTCGGTTTCGGCAACAAGTTGTACATGCCCGACGTGTACACCGACGCCGCCGTCGGCTTCGTGCCACTCTACTACCCCGAAGGACTCGTCGCCTGGAAAAAATTTGTCAGTGCTGTCGCCAGGCACTTCCACGGCCGAGTCCGCCGCTGGGAAATCTGGAATGAGCCCGAGGGCAAAAATTTCTGGCAGCCGCGTGATCCTGATCCGCTCGAATATGCCCGCTTCATCCGTGAAACCGCACCCCTGATCCGCGCCGAAATCCCCGATGCGGAAATCGGCTCCTGCCTCGCCGGCATGGTCAATCTCCATTACTTCCCGGGCTTTGTGGCTACCGGCATTGCTTCCGAGTTGGACTTCCATTGCTTCCACAACTACAACATCCTCCCCGAACTGAATCTGCACCGGGCGGTCCAGGCCCAGCGTCGCAGTTTTGCGGCCCACGGCGGCAGCCACCTCAAACTGGCTATGGGCGAAGGCGGCTACGCGTCCTACTTCCCCGCCGGCCACTGGATGGGCACCCACGTCATGGCCAGCGAAAAGAATCAGGCCAAATGGCTCCTACGCCGCATCGTCGCCGATCTCGGCGAAGACCTCATGATGACGTCCTTCTTCCAGATGGCCGACATGATGGAAAAGCCCTACTCCATGGGCGACGTCACCCGCAAGGACCCCGCCCGCCACGGTCTGCTCAATGGCTTGAGCTACACCCCGAAAATGTCCTACTACGCCATGGCCAGCGCCGCAGCCCTCTTCGATGACGAAACCATTCATACCGACCTCTACGCCCAACCAGACACCACCGCCTGCATTCCCCGCGGCACCCCCGTGTCCCGACTTTTCGACCTGGCCCTGAGCATCGTCACCTTTACCCGCAACGGCTTCCCACTCTACGCCTACCACATCCCCGAGGATGTCCAGTGTGATTTCCCCGGCTACCGCAATTTCCAGCTGCATTTTCTCCCCGGCGAAGCTGGGCGGACCATCTGCAATCCCGTCCTCATCGACATGCTCGCCGGCACGGTCTACACCGTCACCAACACCGCCAGCGTCGCCACTGGCATACACTGTTGCAAGGGACTGCCCATTGTCGATTACCCGCTGCTGCTCACCGACCGCGATGCCATCAGCGACCGCATCGACGAACAGTAAAAACCACGCTGGCCTTGCCTCGGCAGCATCACTGCGTATCGAACATAGTCCAACCACAAACCTGGCCCGCAATGACCATCATTCCCAACATCGTCTACAATCCCAGCCATGGCGATCGCGGCATCGGCGACCTCTACCTGCCCGAACACGCCGACCAGCACACGCCCATCGCCCTCGCCATTCACGGCGGCGGCTGGTCAGCAATGGACAAAAGCAGCTTCGCCGGCGTCGCCCAATTCCTCTGCGAACTTGGCTTCGCCACCTTCAACACGCACTACCGCCTCTGTGGTACCGCTCCCTGGCCCGCCTGCGGCGATGACTGCATCGAGGCCGCGCGCTTCCTCCTCAACGGCTCACACGACAGCCTCTGCGCGCTCGATCGCCGCCGCATTGTCATCATTGGCGCCTCCGCCGGTGGGCATTTGGCCCTGATGACCGGCCTGCGCCTGCCAGCCAGCCGGGTCCGCGCGGCCATTTCCATCTCAGGCATCGCCGATCCCCGCCCTGACGCGGCGGCCTTCCCCGGCCGCTACCGCGCCCTCTTCGGTCACGATGCCACCCCGGCTGATCTCGACAGTATCTCGCCCATACCCTTCCTGCGACCCGACAGCCCCCGCCTGCTGCTCACCCATAGCCATCACGACACCGTCGTGCCTGTCGCCTCCGCCGTCAATTTCCTCGCCGCCGCCAAACAGGCCGGCGCCCCTGTCGAAAGCTACTTCTATCACCGCCAAAACGACGGCCACTGCATTTGGATACCCGGCAGCACCCCCCATAAACTCCACCCGGATATCGAAGAAGCCATCCGCACTTTCCTTCTCTGATCTATATCTACCCCAAACATGCCTACCGGCAGACAACCCCAAAACCAAGGAGTCCCCAGCATGATCCATGTCACCATCTGGAACGAGTTCGTGCACGAACGCGAACAAAACAATCTCGGCAATATCATTCGCCAATTCTACCCCCTGGGTATTCACGCCTACCTGCGTGACGCCCTCAAAGCCGACGATCTCGACATCCGCATCGCCAGCTTGGACGAAGCCGATCAGGGCCTGCCCGCTGACATCCTCAACAGCACTGACGTGCTCGTCTGGTGGGGCCACTGCGCCCACGACAAAGTCGACAACGCCCTCATTGACCGCATCCAGCTGCGCGTCCAGGCCGGCATGGGTCTCATCGTCCTCCACTCCGGGCACTATTCCAAAGTCTTCCGCCGCATGATGGGCACCAGCTGCCGCCTGCGCTGGCGCGAAGTCGGCGAAAAGGAACGCCTGTGGGTCGTCGCCGGCAACCACCCCATCACCCAGGGAGTCCCCGAAACCTTCACGCTGCCACATTCCGAAATGTACGGCGAGCCCTTCGATATTCCCGACGACGGCAAGCTCATCCTCGCCTCGTGGTTCGAAGGCGGCAACGTCTTCCGCAGCGGCGTCACCTTCTACCGCGACAACGGCAAGATCTTCTACTTCTCTCCCGGCCACGAAACCTACCCCATCTACCACGACCCGAACGTCCAGCGCGTCATCGCCAACGCCATCCGCTGGGCGGCGCCAATCCAGATCATGCCGCCGCGCACTACCCCGCGCCCCAAGGCCGATGAGCCCATCAGCACCCCGAACCCGCTCGCCAAGCACGATACCTCCAGCATACACCAAAAAGCCTGATCCCCCCAGAACCGCAACCAACTATCCCCAAAAAAGCGGTAATGTGCGAAATTTTGTGATAAAAAGAGAGACTTGAAGCAGTCGTTCTGAAGCCTTTCTCAGCGCCTACGGGGCAAATTCATGCATAACCACCTGATAAGGAGTTTATTGTCAAAAAGCCTTTCGCAAAAGAAGAGTTTCGATCACATTGGCGCAAACACAAGTGTTCATCACAAGATTTCGCACATTACCAAAAAACCACGGGCCGCCAGCGCTTTTCCAACACTGGCGGCCCGTGGTCTGTACTCAGCTAGGTAGCGAGCAAATGCCTCGCTACTGACGCATCAGCGACGCTCTTCGCGCATCTTCTTGCGCTTGGCGACCACTTCTTCAGCAATGGCATTGGGCACCGGCTCATAGAACTCAAACTGCATGTTGAAGCCCGCGCGTCCCTGGGTCATATTCCGCAGCTCGCTGGTATAGCCAAAGAGGTTGGACAACGGCGCCAGCGCCTTGACCACCTGAATCTTATCGCCCATGGCTTCCATGCCCATCACCCGGCCACGACGACCACAGAGGTTGCCCGTGATGCTGCCCGAATAATCCGGCGGCGTGGTGATGGCCAAACGCATCACCGGCTCCAGCAACTGCGGCCCGCCCTTGAGGAACGCCGCCTTGAATGCCATCGAACCACAAAGACGGAACGCCATTTCCGAACTGTCCACTTCGTGGTAGGAACCGTCAACCAAGGTCACCTTGAGGTCCACCACCGGATAACCGGCCTTCGGGCCTTCTTCCATCGCATCCTTGATGCCCTTCTCAATCGCCGGAATGTACTCTTTGGGAATGTTGCCGCCCTTGACCTCGTTGACAAACTCGTAGCCAACACCGGGCTCCTGCGGCTCCAGCTTGAGAATCACATGCGCAAACTGACCATGACCGCCAGACTGCTTCTTGTAGCGCTCTTCGTGCTCAACCGCACGCGTGCACGTCTCACGGTACGCCACTTCCGGCGCGCCGCTATCCACCCCGACATTGAACTCCCGCCGGAGGCGGTCCACAATGATGTCCAAGTGCAACTCGCCCATGCCCGAAATAATCGTGTCCTCGGTCTCTTTGTCAACCCGCACCGTGAAGGTCGGGTCTTCCTCGGCCAGCTTCATGAGAGCCGTCATCAGCTTGTCACGATCGCCGCGGCTCTGCGGCTTCACCGCCACGCTGATCACCGGCGCCGGGAAATCTATCGATTCCAATACCACCGGCTGACCTTCGGCACAAAGCGTGTCGCCCGTAACCGTGTCCGGTAGGCCAATCGCCGCACCTATCTCACCCGTATACAAGCGCTCCACAATCTCCTGGTGATTGGCATGCATCCGGAACAAACGGCCAATACGCTGCTGTTTGCCCTTGGTCGAATTGTACACGTACGAACCGGATTCCAACACGCCCGAGTACACCCGGACGTAGATCAGCTTGCCGACATGCTTGTCCGTCGCAACCTTGAACGCCAACGCCGAAAACGGCTCTTCGTCTGAGGCATGACGCACAACCGTCGTTTCCTCACCCGGCAAAGTACCTTCCGCCGGCAGCACGTCCAAGGGACTGGGCAGATAATCAATCACCGCATCCAGCAGCCGCTGAATGCCTTTGTTACGGAATGCGCTGCCACAGAGCACTGGGCAAATCAACTGCGACTGCGTCGCCTTGCGAATAGCCGCCTGGACTTCTTCGACATCAATCGGCTCGTCCGCACAGTACTTGTCAAACAAAGCCTCGTCGACCTCGGCCACCGCCTCAATCAGATTCTTGCGCCACGGCTCGGCGTACTCCCTGAGCTCGTCCGACAACGGCTCGTCAACCGGATAGGTCCCCTTGGGATCCTCAACATAGCGAACATGGCACATCTGTACCAGATCAATGATGCCCTCAAACTCCGCACCCTCGCGAATCGGTATCGCCAGCGGCACCGCATTCGCCCCGAGAATCTCGCGTATCTGCTTCAAAACCGAAAAGAAATTCGCACCAACGCGGTCCATCTTATTCACAAAACAAATCCGCGGCACGTGATATTTCTCTGCCTGGCGCCAGACCGTCTCGGACTGCGGCTCAACCCCGCCAACGGCACAGAATAGGCCAATGGCGCCGTCCAGAATACGCAGACTGCGCTCAACCTCGACCGTGAAGTCAACGTGTCCGGGAGTGTCAATCACATTGATCTGGTGATCACGCCATACGCAGGTCGTCGCCGCACTCATAATCGTGATGCCGCGCTCCTGCTCCTGGGCCATGAAGTCCATCGTCGCCGCGCCGTCATGCGTCTCCCCAAGCTTATGCGTCCGTCCCGTGTAAAACAACACACGCTCCGTGCAGGTCGTCTTGCCAGCATCGATATGGGCCATGATGCCAATATTACGTACTCTTGACAAAGGGTACTTCCGGTCCATTCTTTTTTCCTTTCACACGCCAACAGAACTGCTCTCGGCAACCGTTTGGCTAACACCACTTGCATTCACTAATACACTGATAAGAACTGACAAAACAAGACATAGATCGCCGTTCCCAGACAAATAGCGCGCATCTTGAGACCGCAGCGAAAACATATAATATCGTGCCTAAACGCTAAAAAACAAACAATAACTGACATCATGGTATAATTAT
>JAQWBY010000528.1 GCA_028706165.1 Lentisphaeria bacterium
TTGTCGCCGGACTGGGTCAGGTAGGCGCTGACGACCTGGCTGATGATGGTGGCAAACTGCGTGCTGTCACCCAGGGTGGTTTTCAAGACGTCCAGAGCGGCCTTGCGAACGCGTTTTTCAAGTTCGTCACGGAGGGCGAGGAGGACATCGCGGGCCGCCTGGCGGAGCGCTTCTTCGCCTTTGACGGCGAGGAGGGACGACTCCTTTTCAGCGTCGCTGACGATCTGGCTGGCCTTGTTTTTGGCTTCTTTGATGATGTCATCGGCTTCTTTTTTGGCCTGCGCGATGATATCCTGCCGTTGAGTGTCGACTTTTTTGAGTTCCTGCTCAGAGAGCCGGTCCAGCAAGGCCTGCAATTCGTCTGCCATAGTTGACTGCGCCCTTATTTTTGGAAAAAAGCAAGTGGCGGCTGGCGGTGTTATCCGACCAACCGAACGGGTGTTGCCTAGATGTCTTAGGAGATGGCCCCGGCGACCGGCGATACGGACGCTCTTTGGGGACGAAAATAGGCGCATAAGATATTGCCCGCTATCCGAAAAAACAAATGCGGCTGATGCAGATATTGTTTCGGGCTTTATTGTACTGAAAGCAGCGCGTGCTGCCTGTTTATTTTGTGCGCGTGACAGTATTGTGGCGCGGTCTGTCAGCATTGCAGGAAGAAGAGACGACGAACTCATGGAATTATATCTGACCAATCGCCAACGCGCGGCCTTTCCCGACAGCATGGCGTTGAGCCCCGAAGACATGCCGGTCAATGTGGCGATCAAGGCGCTGGACCTTGCCGCCTCCAGCAAGAGCGGCATGGTGGTGCTCAAGGGGAACGAGCCGGCCATCTACCCGGATCTGGACGCGCTGCTTGCGGCCTGCGCCAAACGCAGCATGAACATATTTTTGGAAACGAGCGGGCTGATGCCCGATGGCGCCAAGACGCTGCTGGTGAAGTCGTCGGTCAACGTGCTGTGGCGGGTATATCGGCCGGAATTCTACTCGCCGGCGGACATGGCTGAGATGCGCGCCAATCTGCAGGAGCTGCTGGCGGCGCAGCTGTCGGTGCAGTTCATCGGCGTGGCCGATGACGTCGCCGCCAACTACGATTTTCTGTTGGTGCTCATGGCAGAGTTTGGCATCAAGAAGCTGGTCATGCGCGTGGACTGCCGGACGCCGTTGGAGCGACTGCGGCCGCTGGCGGCGTGGTGCGCGGCGAAAGCGACGGCGTTGCTCAAGGATGGCGCGGTGTTGAAGATTGACTGTGGCATGCCGTCATGCGTGTTTTCGGACGAGGACTACGGCCGACTGGCGAAAGTCGGCATGACCTACGGCCAATGCCTGCCCTACATGGGCGTGCTGCCCGATGGCCGTGTCTGCCACTGCCGGCACATGACGCAGCTGCCCGGCCCGCAGGTCGGCACGTTCAAGGATGAAAATGCCCTCCGGCAGTACTACTTCACGGTGTTCCGCGAGTTGCAGTGGTACTTGCAGCCATTCACGGGCTGCCAGCAGTGCCTGAGCCTGGCCACCAGCCAGTGCACGGGCGTGAGCATGGCCACCAAGGCTACCGCCGTCCAACAAAACTACGAGCGGCTTAAGGCCGAAATCGAGCAGGAAGGCGAAAACGCCAATGCGGAAGAACACCAACGCCGCCTCTGGCATATGACTGAGGCCGCGATGCTGCTGGCATTCTATGCCGATGCCATTGAATGCCTCGAAGAACTCCGGCGACTCGAACCCGCCAACGGCAATGTCCATTATCTCCTTGCCTGCGCATACTGGGAAAATGGCCAGCTCAGCGAGGGCGAAGAGGAATTCCGCAAGGCGTCCCGTCTGGTGGACAATCCGCTCATGCCCCTCGGCGAACTGCACCGCCGTCTCTACGCCAACGGCAACCTCATCAAGGCACGCATCCTCCAGGAGGAAATGCGCCGCGTCAAACAGGGCATGGACGAAAAAAAAGCCGCCGCCGATAAAACAGCGGCCAACGATAAAACGCCTGAATAAATGCCATCAAGCCCCACGCCACGGCAAGCCCCGTGGGACCACGGAAAACGCCAGGTTACCGCAACGCGGGGCTAGCGAAACGAAGCTCTTGCCGGTGGGCCCAAAAAGAGGGCTGAAGAGTTGGTTCCCTTTTGGTTCCCTTTGGCGGCATAAAAGGCCGTGAAACGGGGTAAAAACTGGGAAAACGGGCAATAAAAAAGGACTCACGGCCGGAGCTGTAAGTCCTTGATTATTAAGGTGGTGGTAGGGAGTGGATTCGAACCACTGAAAGCATAGCTAGCAGATTTACAGTCTGCCCCGGTTGACCACTTCGGTACCCTACCAGCCGGGAGTTCGCAGGTGACGTAATGTTTCCTGTGAACGGGTCATTACAATAGTCGCCGTTGGGCGTTGTGCAAGCAGAGAATGGCGAAAAAAGAGGAAAAAATGTAATCGGTCAGTGTACACCCCGGCGCTTCGCTGGGACAATTTGCCGGAAACCCACAGCCCGCCGCCGCCCAGCCATCCGACCTTGATTTCCGCCGTCCTTTGCGGCAGCGGGTTTCATAGGAGTAACCGCCCCGGTGGGGAAAACACCG
>JAQWBY010000121.1 GCA_028706165.1 Lentisphaeria bacterium
GCAAAGGCTGCGCCCCTCGCGGAACTCGCTGAAAAAAGCGAGGAGGGCACTCGGCGCCTCAAGCGCGAAAGCAAGCTGGCGCTTGGCGCCAGCTATGCCGACATGGATGCTGACAGCTTCGCCCGCGTCGGCATCAAAGCCGACTGGCTCGCGGCCGAGGCCACCCGCAGCCTCGACATCGCTATCGTCAGCCAGGGCAACCTCGACCGTTTCCGCAGTCTTGGCGACGATCCGCAACTCAGCGTCACCCTGGTCAATGCCGCAGCTTTGCGCAATGCCACTCGCGGCCTGGTGCTGCTGCTGATCTGCTGCGGGCTACTGCCGTACTTCCAGCGTTCTTGGCGGCGCAAGCTCGCCTATGTGGCTGCCTGGTTGCTGTTCTGCAGTCTTGTGCCCTGCATTCCCGCGCTAGCCATGAGCACCATCGTCCTCAACGAGCTCTTCATCGCCGCACTCGTGCTCCTGGCGGTCTACATCTGCGTGGCAGTCGCGGGCGCTGCTTTGGCCGCGCTCCTGCGCGCCACCGGCTGTTGTGCACCCGCTGCGACACCGCACGGCACCAACGCCGCAGCGCCCGCCCGCCGTGCCGGCACGGCGCTGCTCGTCCTGCTCCTGGCCTGCGTCGCCGCACAGGCGCAAATGCCGGCCACCACGCAGACGCCTGTCGCCGGGCAAGCATCCGTCCAGGCGAGTGCCGAGCCCACAGCGGCAGCCGCCACAGCCACCCCGGTGCTGCCTCAAGCCGTCGCCCCGGCCGCCCCCCAAGCCGCCCCCCAAGCCGCCCCCCAAGCCGCCCCCCAAGCCGCCTCCCAGGCCACTGCCGGTGCGCGTTTGCCGCGGCCGGTGCAGCTCATTGCTCCCGAACCAGTAACGATGCCTGCAGATGCGGTGATCGTGCCTTATCGCGGCACGCCAGCGTCCCCCACGGGCAACCTGCTCTTGCCCTATGGCTATTACCAGCAGCTGCTGACCGGCGCGAAGCCGCCGCAGCCTGAAGCACAGCGAGCGCTGTTTTCAGCTGTGCAGTACCGAACTGTGCTTGGCGATGGCGATTCATTGCTCATTGAGGCGACGCTCTACGCGCATGTGCCCGCCCACGGCCCTAACGCCTTGCCGTTGCTGCGCTACGCCAACGCCATTCCCGGCGATCTGGCCATCGACGGCCGCGCCGCCACTGCCTGGCTGAGCGAAGGCGACGGCCAGCAGGCCATGGGCATCTACCTGGCAAAAGCCGGCAGCTACAAAGTCACCTTCACCCTGCGCACGCCCATCACCCGCCAGGGCGGCTGGCGTTGCGCCGCCGTGGCGCTGCCCGCGCCCGGCCCCGCCGCTCTACGCTTCGAGACGGCCCAGGCCGACTGCGAGATCGTGTTCAAATCGCCACGGCTCAACTGGACGCAACGCTGCGCCAACGCCGGCAGCGTCCTCGACAGCGCCAGCGACGGCGCGCTCTTCAACCTCCAATGGCGCGCCCTCGCCACCCGCAATGAAATCGATCCGACCCTCGTAGCCCAGTCCGCCGTGCATTTCACCATCACTGAAGGCGCGTTGGACGTCTTCTGGCAGCCGCGCTTTCAGTTCCAGAACCAGGACCGATCCATTTTCGACGTCGAATTCCCTGCGTCCTACCGGCTCAAAGCACTGGAAGGCAAGAATGTCCGTGGCTGGGAAAGCCGCGCGCTTGACGGCCGCACCCGCGTCAGCGTGCATCTGCTGAAACCAGCCGTCAAGGAAGAGAGCTTTGCGCTGCGTCTGACGGCGGCCGGCCCGGGCGTCCATCCGTCAGCGCAGACCCTGCAGTTCCCGGACCTGACGGTGCCCGGCGCCGCGCGGCACCACGTGTCGCTGCTGGTCAATCGCCACTGCGGTTTTGAAGTCCGCACGGATGCGGCGCCCGGCGCCAGCCGCATTGAGCCGGCAGTCGTCGAGCCGCTACTCACAGGCATGACCACGAAGCCCGCCCCGCCGCCGGAGGACGCGCCCATTCTCCCGCCGCCCGATGCGCCGGCACTGCTCGAAGCCTGGCAGTTCAGCAACGTGGCGGCGCCTTTGCGTTTCCACATCGCGCCATACACGAAGAGTCTTGATGCCACGCTGCAGATGATTTGGCAGCTGAGTCCCGCCGGCCGCAATCTGGAATGCCGGCTGACGCTCAAGGCGGGTAAGCGCTTCCAGCCCACGGTGTCCCTACACCTGTCTGGCGGCATGGACATCTACGCCGTCCGCGGCCGCGATCTTCTCTCCTACCAGGTCGCTCCCACGACCAACGGCGCTCAGCTGCTGGAGCTGCAGCTCAACAAGCGCCGCGGCTTGACCCAGGAGACCGAGCTGCATTTTGCCGCCCGGGCCAACGACGCGCTGGCGGCGGGCCAAAGCATCGCGCTGCCGCAGGTGCTGGTCCTCGGCGCCGCCAGCCAGCAGACCGACCTGGCCATCCAGTGCCCGCCGGCCTTCCAGCTGCACGACGAACAGCTCGACGGCATGGAACTGGTGCTGCGCGACAGCTTCAGCAGCTGGCTGCCGCCGGCAGCGCGCGCACTCACCACGCTGGCCCTGCGCGCTAGGAACGCCGCCTACCAGGGCCGCATCGCCGTCCGCCAAAAGGACTGCGCCGTCACGGGCTTCTGTCTGAGCAGCTACACCTTCACGCCCACGGCCCTGGAAGAGTCAGTGCTCTTTGATTTGCGCATAGACGGCGCCCTCCCCGAGTTCTCTTTCACTGCCGACGCCCATCTGGCCGAAGCACATATCGACGCACCGGCCCTGCGTTCGCAGCGCATCGAGCCCGTCGCCGACGGCGCCCGCGTGCGCTTCACGCTGGTCTTCCAGGACGCCATCAGCGGCACGGCCCGCATTCTGCTCCGCCACGACCGCCAGGCCGTAGACGCCGAGTTGCCAGTAACCGTGCCGCAGAGCGATGTGACGCTGAAACACTACCTCATCATTGAGAACCGCGGCCGCGATGAAATCAGCACCAGCAAGCTGGTCAATGCCACGCCGCTTGACCGCAGCCGGCAGGTCCCCCCCATTCTCCAACCGTTGATCAAGGGCAACAATCTGCAGTTCTTCGACCTCAAGGACGCCAGCGCGGCGCTACTCTGCACCGTCAAGGCCCGTCAGACCGTCAGTACCGCCGGTGCCCGCATCGGGCTGGCGTCATCCCTGCTCATGCTTGATCCGCAGGGCCACTGCCGCGGCGAACTCACCCTCCACGTGGACAACCGCACCGAGCAGTTCCTGGTCATCACCATGCCCGACGGCGCCACGCTCTGGACCGCGAAGGTCGCCGGCGAACTCATCAAGCCCGTCATCGCCGACGATCAGCCCGGCAAACGGGTGTGGATACCGCTGGTCAAGACCGCCGAGGGCGACCTCGATTACCAGGTCGTTCTCAAATACAGCGCCGTGCTGCCCCCGCCCGGGCTCTTCCGCCGCATGGCTTTCCCACTGATCAAGGTGGACAACATCAACGTCGAACGCTCACAACTGTCCCTGCGACTGCCACAGGAATACCGCTGGCTGGATTTCCAGGGAGCCTACGGCGACCCCGTTCATGCCGAATCCTACCAGGCTGTGCAGCTCGACTATCAGGGCAGTATCGCCAAACGCCTCAATGCCGCCCTGCAAAGCAGCGACAAATACACCCAGATGCGCGCCATGAGCAACATCAGCGGCTTCAACGTCATGGTCGAACAATCACAGCTCAACGCTCAGGCGGCCTTGCCCCAGGAGGCACTGCAACAGACGCAGCAGGCCGTCAGCATCCTCAATCAGCAGATGGACTCCATCAGCCAACGCCAAAGCAGCCAGCGCGGCGAAACTGACATCAAAGGCTACTTCAGAACCCTCAATGCCCAGCAGGCCCTGGCCTTCGCCAACGGCAGCCGCCAAACCGAATACCAGTTCCAGCTGCCGATACCCGCAGAAGCTGATCTCCAACTCGCAGACGAATACGCCGACGCACCCCAAAAATCGGCACCTAAAGCCAAGGCCGATGTCCAGCGAAAAGACGTCAGGCAGCCTCCGCCGCTGCCAAGCGCCGCGCCCAAGCCAGCCACGGCGCCACTGGTACTGGGCGCTGCAGCGACAACTGTAACTGAACAAGTCGGCCGGGACGACGCAAAAGAACAGCGTAACGCGCCTGGCAGCCGCCGAAGCGAACGCCAGGCAGTGACTTTCGCCGGCATGGGCGGCATGGGCGCGCCTGGCGCCGCCGTGGGCATGGGCGGTGACATGGGCATGGGCGGTGGCATGATCGTGTCTGGCGCCGCAGCGGCCCCCGCCGATGGCCTGGTCGCCCTAGGTGAGGGCATGGGCGACATGGGCACCTCACCTGGAATGGCAGGCCAGCCAGCGGCACCAACAGCCGGCGCCAATCTCGCCAGCCTTGACATCGCCTTGCCGGGCGACGACTACGGCCGCTGGCAGACCTTCTTCTTCTCCGCGCCGCGGGATGCCAACAACCTGCGCTGCCGCGCCATCAGCAGCGCCGCCCTGACTGGCCTGCGCCAGGTCGCCTATGTGCTGCTGACCACGGCGCTGCTGGGTGCGCTAGTACTCGTTTTCGTGCGCAAAGGCCTGGGCGCGCTACCGGCCAAACTGCGTTCTCGCGGCATTCTTCTGCAAATTGCCGCAATCTGCATTATATTTGGGATTTTTCCGGTGCTGGGCCTGGCCTTGCTGATTATCAGCTTCTTCGTGCCTCGTCGCCAAGGCCAGAAAAACGCCGCGATGTGAAACGACCGCGCCGCCGCTCCTACCGACTGCTGTGTCCATTGTCATAACGTGAAAAGGATTTGCCATGTCTCTCGTGTCAATGAATGAGATTCTGCCGGCAGCGCGCAAAGCCGGCCGTGCCATCGGTGCTTTCAATGCAGCCAACTACGAGACCGCCGTGGCGATCATCAAGGCTGCCGAGGCCGAAAAATCGCCGGTCATCCTGCAGCTCTACTCGCGTTTGTTTGGCAATGGCAAAGCCGAGGCCCTCGGCGGCCTGCTCATTCGTCTGGCCGAAAAATGCAGCCAGCCGGTAGCCGTGCACATGGACCACGGCGAGAGCCTCGAACAAGTCCGCAACGCCCTCAGCTGGGGCTACACGTCGGTGATGCTGGACGGTTCGCGCCTGCCCTTCGCCGAAAATGTTGCCGTCACCAGCGAGGCCGTCGCCCTTGCTCACGCCGTCGGTGCCTCCGCCGAGGGCGAAATCGGCCACGTCGCTATGGGCGACGCGACGGCCCTGTCCGACGTGGAAGAGACCTGCCAATTTGCCGCTGCGACCAAGGTCGACGCCCTGGCTGTGTCCATCGGCACCGCCCACGGCTACTACAAGCAGACGCCGAAACTCGACCTCGATCTCTGCCGCCAGATCGGCGAGCGCCTGCCCGGCCTGCCGCTGGTGCTCCACGGCGGCACCGGCACGCCCCTCGAAGACGTGCAGAAGGCTATCGCCCTCGGCATCACCAAAATCAACGTCGCCACCGAATTCCAACACACCTTCCTCAAGGCCGTGCAGGCCGACCTGGAAGCCGCCAATGGCAATTTCATTCCGGTTGATAAATTCATGGACGCGCCAATCGAGCGCTGCGCCGAGCACCTGCGCAAACTCATTCGGGCCTTCGCCCTGCGTTAAGTGCCACGCCGGCTCTATGCGTCAACTGCTGTTTCCCTCGGCCGCGCCCCGCGCGGCCTCTTTCACCTGAACCTCCATGGAGCTAAGCAATATGCACTCAGCTACTGACACCTTCACTCTGGCCAACGGTAACACCATCCCCTGTATCGGCTTCGGCACCTGGCAAGCCAAAGGCGAGGCCGGCCGCGCCGCAGTGCTGGCCGCGCTGAAGGCCGGCTACCGCCACATCGACACCGCCGCCGCCTACGGCAATGAGCCCGAAGTCGGCGCGGCCATCGCCGAAAGCGGCATCCCCCGTGATCAAATCTTCCTCACCACCAAACTCTGGAATAAACAGCGCGGATACGCATCGGCTCTGGCCGCCTGCGATGAGTCCCTCAAACGACTCGGCACCGACTACCTTGATCTCTTCCTGATCCACTGGCCCGCCAATGCCAAGCAGTTTCCCGATTCCTGCGAAGAAATCAACCAGGCGACTTGGCGCGCCATGGAAACAATCCTCGCCGAGGGCAAAGCCCGCGCCATTGGCGTGAGCAATTTCCACCCCCACCATCTCGAAGAAATCGCCCAGACGGCCACCGTGACGCCGATGGTCAACCAAATCGAATTCAACCCCGGCTTCACCCAGCCCAATGTCGTCACCTACTGCCAAAACCGCAATATCCTCGTGCAGGCATGGAGCCCACTGGGCAGCGGCCGCCTGCTGAATGACGCCAATCTCGCCGTCATCGCCGGGCACTACGGCAAGTCCGTCGCCCAGCTCTGCATCCGCTTCGCCCTGCAACGCGGCATTCTGCCCATCCCGAAGTCCGTGACCCCCGCCCGCATCACCGCCAACATGAACGTCTTCGATTTCGAAATCACCAAGGCCGATATGGCCGCCATCGAAGACTTGCCCGTCTTCGGTAATTCCGGCAACCACCCCGACGATATCAGCTTCTGATCTGCGCGGACAGATCTGCTTTCTGCTTGTAGCGGACGGATCGGTCTGATCGGTCTGATCATTTGGCTGTCGTCGCGGACGGATCGGACGGATCGGACCGATCGGACGGATCGTCGACTTGATCCGTCTGATCCGTCTGATCCGTCTGATGATCCGCCTGATGTGCCCGATCAAGCAGCCGGATCGGTCTGATCGGTCTGATCGGTCTGATCCGTCTGATGATCCGCCTGATGTGCCCGATCAAGCAGCCGGATCGGTCTGATCGGTCTGATCGGTCTGATCCGTCTGATGATCCGCCCGATGTGCCCGATCAAGCAGCCGGATCGGTCTGATCGGTCTGATCGGTCTGATCCGTCTGATGATCCGTCTGATCTGTCTGATCGACTGTCTTTTATCGCGGACGGATCGGACGGATCGGACGGATCGGACGGATCGTCGACTTGATCGGTCTGATCTTCTATCGTTTTTCGCGGACGGATCGGACGGATCGTCGACTTGATCGGTCTGATCTTCTATCGTTTTTCGCGGACGGATCGGTCCGATCGGCTCGCGAAAACACCGCCGCCCGGCCCCAGATTCGGCCCGGAGGGCCGCACCATGCATATCCCCGGGTCGGCGCCTGGAAGGCGCCGCAACCCGGGGTAAAAGCCCCCCCCAGAGCATGCGCCCGGAGGGCGCCACATTTACTCGGACTGATCCGACAGATCAAGCAGACGGATCCGTCCGCTCTTCTCGTAGCGCGGGTTAATCGCGCGCCACGGACGTTCCTGCACCGTTGTTATTTGATCAGGCGCAGATTGATGGGGTATTTGTAATGGATGCCATCGCGAGCTTTGAGGCAAGCCATGATACCCCAGATCAAGGTGAGGATGCCGCCAACAGCCGAGAGTATGCCGCAGGTGAATGGCCCGACAACGTAAATAACCACAGCCATCATAATTTGGAAATTGAGCGCTTCTTTGCTTTCCTCGGCGACGAAAGCCGACTGGTCTTTCTTCATCAGCCAGATGACCAACGGCGCGATGAAGCTGGTGAAAATTCCCAACAGGTGGGCGAGCATCGCCATTGTCTTTTCGTCATTGGACACTTCCACGGGCGCCGGCGCCGGATCTTCCACGGGATTGATGACGGGGCCCTGTTCGTTGTTTTCCATAGCCTGTACTCCTTTGTTTGGTTAACCCACCCAACACACTATGTCTCACAAACCACGGCGGTGATTGTCCGCCTTGGGAAGCCAGCGAGTAAAGTATCCCTTGCTGAGGACCCTGTCCAGCATAACATCTAACTGTCCGAGTTCAAACAGCAAATCGAGGATGGTATAGCGGTTGCGAATCATGGCGGCGCCGAGGACGCCCTTGCGCAGTTCGGCTTCATCCAGGCCGATGTCCGCCGGCTCGACCGGACAGCCCAGCAGCTGGAAGCGCCGGTGCAATTCCGCGTAGGGAATGAGCTGCTGCCGCAGGCGCTGCTGCATGAGCGGCCAAGCGGCAATGATCTGCCGGCGGCGCGCCTGCAGCGCCTCGCCCGTGAGGAGCTTGCCGATGGCGACGTCAATGGCGCCGGCATGGAAGCTGCTGCCGCCCAGCAATGCGTCAATTTGCGCGCGGCGCTGGACGGGGGAGATTTCTGGCGCAGCCTCGGCGCAGGCGCACATGGCATCGGCACTCAGGACAAATGTCTCGTCCATCAGCGCGGTGGACAGGAGTGTGCCGACGGCCACCTTGAAACCGTGGGACGGCGCCTCGCCGTTCACCTCAATCTCGTCCATTTCCCAGATATGGCTGAAGAGGTGTTCGGCGCCGGATGCCGGCCGTGATTCGTGGTAGTACTGCATGGCGAAGCCCGTCGCCGCCAGGCCCAGGAAGAGCCCGGCCATCGCTTCGGACTGCCGTTCGAGAATGCCCTGGGGATTGCCCAGCCACTGCCGCAGGTCCTTCTGCACCATGTCCCAGGTCACCTGGTCATGCGGCGTAATGCCCAGGGCGTCCGCAATATGCCAGTCGGCACCGGCGACAATTTTGGCCGCCAGATCGGCATAGCCGGCTGCGACCATCGGCATCGGCGCCTGGCTGACCACCGCGTTGTCTGCCAGAATGGCCAGTGGCGCGTCGCAAGGCACCGTCTTCTTGAAGCCATCAACCACCAGCGCCGCGCCCGACGAGGTATAGCCGTCCACCGACGGCGCCGTCGCCACGCATAAATAGCCACCCGTACCAGCCTCGTGGCTGGAACACTTCACCAGGTCGTTGATCGTACCCGAGCCAACCGCCACCGGCACCAGACCGCGAACAATCGGCTTGAGCGCCACGACATGGCGGTAATCGCCATGTAGCATCGGCTGCGCCGGGTAAATGTACGGCTCGGCAGGCGCCATGCCGGCGGCGCAGAGAACGTCCTGCACGGCCTGGCCGGCAGCCGCCCAAGTATTCTCGTCGGCGATGATCTTCGGCGTCTTGCCGGGCCAGTACTGCCGCAAGATGGCGGGGATGTCCTTGAGGACGTCGTCACCCAGCACGCACATGCGCGTCTGTAATCCGGCTGGAATGGGTATTTGCATGACTCAGGGTTCCTTTGCTGGCGAAAATGCTGCGGCGCTTGCCGTGCTGATAGAAAAAAGGACTCAATGGCTCGGGCCATTGAGTCCTTCGTATGCAATGTCGGGCCGAGCCCGCGCTCAGTGGCCCGATGCGGGCCCCGGTGCTTATTTTTTCTTGCTGCTGCGCGCGGCGGCCTTCTTGGCCGGCTTGGGAGCGCAGAATTTCACCACTTTGTCAGTGCGGCCGGACTCATAGAGGCCCATGATCATCTTGTGGGTGGTATTGAGAATGAGCTCGCCGTTAATCCAAGGCGTCTCGCCATTTTCCAGCGCGCCGTAGAAATCGTCGATCTGCTTGGTGTGACTGGCGCCCCAGTAGGACGGGCCGCCGCCGTAATCGAAGACTTCGGAGGGATCGGGCTTGGCGACGAATTCGCGGCCGTCATACAGGGTTACGCGGCCCTCTTCGGCCGTGATTTTGGCGTTGCCCAATTCACCGTTGATGCTGATTTCGACCTGGTCGTCAAAGCTGAAGTAGTTCATGCACCAGAAGGAGGCACGCACGCCGTCCTTGAAGACGATGAGGCCGTCAGCGCAGTCTTCGACGTCGACGAGAGCGCCGGTAGTATTGCGCATGTTCTGATGGTCGCGATTGGCGATGCTGACGTCAGCGTAATCGAGGTTGCTGCCATTGTCGCCGTAACCAAGGAGCCAGCACATGAGGTCGATGGTGTGGATGGCCTGGTCGATGATGGCGCCGCCGCCTTCCATTTCCCACGTGCCCTTCCAGTCGCTGCCAGTGTAATACTCGGGAGTGCGGCACCAGGTCACATTGCATTTCGCGGCACGGATTTTGCCGAGCATGCCGTTGTCAATACACTTCTTCAGCAGCTGTGAGCCGGCGTTATAGCGGTTCTGGAAGATCACGCCCAGGGTCTTGCCACTCTTTTTCGAGGCGGCGACCATGTCTTCAGCCTGCTGCATGGATATGGCCATCGGTTTCTCGGTCAACACATGGCAGCCCAGTTCCATAGCCCGCACCGCCACCGGCGAATGCAGATAATGCGGCAGGCAGATGTGCACCACGTCGAGCTTCTCTTTCTTGATCATCTCTTCGAAATTGGTGTAGGTCTGTTTGCAGCCGAAGAGCTTGGCGCGGTCCTTGGCCTTGGCAATGTCCAAGTCACAGCAGGCCACGACAGTGGCGTTTTCTTGTGATTTCGCGGGCATGCCGTGGAAGGGCGATATGCGGCCGCAGCCAATAATACCGACTTTGAATTTTTTCATTGTCAACTCAGCGCTTTCCTGCTATGAAACCTCTGTCACTCGCCATACAGAACCGCGCCAGCAACTCACTGGTGCGCCATCATACAGCATGCTCTGTTGGTCCACGCATGTCACTGACTACCGTGTTGGCGGCAAGGCCAGTTGGGATTCGTGCGTGTTCAGACAAACGGGGCAATACTATATCACGGTAGCCGTAAATGTGAAGAGCATGGACGGGAACTTGTTACGGCACAT
>JAQWBY010000529.1 GCA_028706165.1 Lentisphaeria bacterium
GGAATGGCGGCATGTCTTGCCGCTGCGCGTCAAGCCACGCCGCCGGGCGGGTTGTTCCTGGCAGCTTTTTTGTCGGCCAGGGTGGTCTTGAGTTCTTGCCAGGGGAAGAAGTAGACCGTGTAGACGGTGGCGTAGACCAGGAATGAGTCGAGTTTGAGTGCGTGGGCGAAGGCGAAGAAGAAGATCAGGATGTGCATGCGGATGACGTTGACGTAGGGGCGCGCCATGACGCCATGCAGCTGGAGGTGGCGGTGTTTTTTGGGCGGGGGCGGCGGGGGGTTGTCGGGGGCCTCGGCGGCATCGCGGAGGGCTTTGATGGCGTTGATGAGCGGCGTGAAGACGTGCTGTCTTTCGGCGATGGCGGCGGGAATGAGAAAGAGGCCGTAGGGCCTGATGAGGTGGCGCCAGACCATAAGGAAAAGCAGTGGCGGGTTCATGAAGGCGTCGCCAAAGCCATCGCTGGGCAGGCCCGGGATGGGGAAGAAGTGATTCAGGAAAACCGAATGGCCGGCATGGAAGCCACCGAAGTGCAGGGAGAAGAAGCCGAGGAAGAACAGCGCCGCTACGCCGCCAGCGAGGGCGGCGCCGGCGCGTTGTTTGCCGGTGACGCCGGGTCGGCTGATTGCGTAGAAGCCCATGAGCGCCGGGCCGGCGATGGCCGACAGCAGGGTGAGGTAGCCCAGCACAAGGCTACCGAGCCACAGGCTCCACACGAGGTCGGTCGTCTGCCAACCGAGGCCGTAGGCCAGGCCCAGGCCCAGCGCGAAGGCCGCGATGTCCGGAAGGACCCTGATGAAACGCGAAGTGCTGGCGAGGGTAGTCATGGTCGGGAGCGCCCTTTCGTGATTGCAGGCGGGGCAAGGGGCGGTAGGTGAGGGTGGCGACAGGGACAACGAGAAGGGAGTTCCATTGCCTCTTCGGCCCCAGTCAGCTTCGCCGACTGGGGCCGAAGAGGCTGAGGAACACGACGATATGTGGCGGGCTACCCAGGGCGGCGCGCGCTTTCAGCGCTGCTTGCCCTGGGCTGGTATGTTTTGCGCCTTCAGCGCTTCGGCCGCTTCGCGGCAATGAAAGGCTAGCCTGCCGATGGCCCCCGGTGTTGATCGCTGGGTGATGTTGGTTGTTTGGGCGTTTGGTGAATGTGGCGCCCTCCGGGCGCTGTCCTATGTTGTTGTTACACCCCGGGTTGCGGCGCCCTCCGGGCGCCTCACCCGGGGTTATGCATGGTACGGCCCTCCGGGCCGAATTTGGGCTGGGCGGAGCGGACGGAGCGGACGACTGATCGGTCGGATCGGATTACTGATCGGTCTGAGCGGACGGATCATCTTTCTTCTTTCTCGCGGACGGATCGGACGGATCGGACGGATCGGACGGATCGGATGTCTGATCGGTCTGATCGGTCTGATCAGTCTGATCAGTCTGATCGGTCGGATCGTGCAGAACAATGGCCGGTATCAGGCCAGGTTGCGGATAGCGAGTTGGACGCAGCCGTCGGGGGCGTCTTTGTCGACGATGACGATTTGTTTGCGGTGTGCGGGTGGCGAGCTCTTGCTATGCTGGTGTTTGGTGACGGTTTTGACGCGTTTGCAGGCGGCGACGAGTGGCACGGTGATGGTCTGGACCTCGTTGTCCGGGGCGACGCTCTGGCAGTCGAGATCGCAATCGCCGGTGGCCCAGAGTGCGGGTTCGCTGCTTTTGAGGAGCTTTTTTGACGCGTAGTCGAGGGGAATGGCGGCGATATCGCCGGCGACGCCGGGGAGGGCGTCCTCGACGATGTCTTCGCCGATGTCCAACGCGGAGCCGGCGAAGAAGCGGGCGAACTGGGCCAGGCGGTGGGCGCTGAGCGCTTCGGAGACCGTCACGCCAATGCCGAAGCGGTCTTCGATGGTTTCCTTGAAGAGCACGCGGCGGCACCACGGCCATTGGCCGGCGCTGCATTCACCTTTGGCGAGATCAATGGTCTTGACGGCTGTGCGCAACGCGATGGTCACGCGCGGCCAGATCAGATTGACGGTGAGCAGGTGGCCGCTGGTTTTGCTGGCGGCCAGGGACGGCATCTGCATGCCGACGAGGGTGATTTCGATGTCCCGACGATTTTTCGTTGCCATGTGTCCCTCTCTTCCGGGTGCGGTTATGACTCAAATGGTGTTGCGCAGGAAGTCCTCCACGAGGGCGGTGCGGTGTGTGGGGGCTTGGCGAGGGAGCGCCTGGTCGTTGCTAGGTGTCCCTCGCGTATGGGTGCAGTGGTGACTCAAATGGCGCTGTGCAGGAAGTCCTCCACGAGGGCGGTGCGGTGTGTGGCGTCATGGCGAGGGAGCGCCTGGTCGTTGCCAGGTGTCCCTCTCTTCCGGGTGCGGTTATGACTCAAATGGCGTTGTGCAGGAAGTCCTCCACGAGGGCGATGCTGTATTTGGCGTCGTGGATGGAGCATTCGGGTGTGTCGCCGGAGATGACGCAGTCGATGAAATGGCGGTCTTCGAAGAAATAGCCGTAGAAGCGGTGAAATTTGTCACTGCCGGCGAGTTCTTTGCCGTCGAGGACGACGCTGGTTTCATTGGCCTTGC
>JAQWBY010000530.1 GCA_028706165.1 Lentisphaeria bacterium
TAGTGAGGAGTCTGCCGATGAGGAATTCGAGTGACAGGTAGTAGACCTGTCTGACGTTGGCGTGTCGGTATGCGTCCTGGGTATTGATCCAGCGTTCGACGAGGCGGTCTCTGATGGCGAAGGAGAAAGCGAGGTATCTTTCCAGGTCGGTCAGTTCGTCAGGGCTGGCAGCGAGGGTGTATCTGAGGTGCCATTCGAAGTCGTCGCGGAGGCCATCGGCATCCATGCGGATGCGGGGTTGGCCGGCGCTAACTTTGTTATCGGTCATAGCTTATTTTCTCCATTTGGGTAATTGTCATAATATGCTTCATAAGTGCCGCATATACAAGGAGGAAAGCCCCTTGTGGCCGGAGGCGGCGTAAGCGGTCACCCATTGATAATGGCCGGCCTCAGGGGACGCCAGGGACCAGTGGGACTGATTGGCGGCGGTGCGCTGGGGCGAGGACTCACGTCTCACGTCTCACGACTCATGGCCGGGACTGTGGGGACTTTCGGGACCGTGGGGAATGACGCTTTGGACACCAGGGGACTGGTTGACCGACTCTAGGGACTTCTGGTAACAACGTTTTCGGCAGGTTTTCGCAGCCGGATCCGACCGATCCGACCGATCAGACCGATCCGTCCGATCCGTCCGATCCGTCCGCGATAAAAGACAGTCGATCAGACAGATTGGCCAAGTTCGGCCCGGAGGGCCGCACCATGCGTAAACCCGAGTGAGGGCCCGAAGGGCGACGCAACTCGTGGTAGGACAACAACATAGAATTGCGCCTGGAGGGCGCTACATTGGCTTGGCTCGTCTCGTCCTACCGCGCCAGAGAGGCAAGGTGTGCATCTATTATCAATGGGTGACCGATTACGCGGGAATTATGGCGTTTTTGAGGACAGTCGGGGCATGTTTTTGCCGTTGCCGTATGCATCAGATGGTGTTAGGCATGCTGAGGCCCTGAGCGACGGTGAGGTCCTGGGCGTGGCAGAGGGCGAGGGCCAGGGCATCGGTGGAGTCCAGCGCGATTTGCTCGGTGCTGATGCTGAGGAATTGGGCGACGAGCAGCGCCACCTGTTGTTTGCTGGCGTTGCCAAAGCCGCAGATGGACTGTTTCACGCGGCGGGGCGCGTATTCGAAGATGGGCAGTTCATGTTCAGCAAGGACGGCGATGACGGCGCCGCGGGCGGAACCGAGGACCATGGCGGTGCGGACGTTTTTGCAGTAGAAGGCGCCTTCGATGACGGCGACTTGGGGGTGATAGAGCGCGACGAGTTCGCGGATGCCGCCGGCGAGGCGCCGCAGGCATTGGCTGACGGGGTCCTTGGCCTGGTTGCGGATGACGCCGCAATCGACGGCGCTGAGTTTGTTGCCATGGACGTCAACCAGGCCCCAGCCGGTGCAACGCAGGGCAGTATCGACGCCGAGGACGCGTTGCTGGGGGGCGGCGTTGGCCAGGGTTGGGCGTGCGGCGAGCTTTTCGGCGCCGGTGGCCGTTGGGCTCTTGGCCGTGGCGAGCCATTTTTCCAGTTGGGCCTGATTGCGAATGCGCATGACACCTGTTTCTGCGGGGGCGGGACGATGAAAGGCTGAGAAAGACGGTGCATACTATAGCGTCATCGCGGGCACCTGCGTCCGTTTGGCGGTGTCATGGCGATGGCGGTACATCCAAGTCAGGCAGAGGCAGGAGCAGATGGGGAAGATGGCGCTGCCGAGGATGGCGGCGCGGAGGCCGAGCTGTTCGAGGCTGATGCCTAGTTGCGTGGCCAGGTTGGCCATGGCCTGGTGCTGGGGTAGCATGTCGGCAACGAGGCTGGCGAAGTAGGGGCCGATGGCGGCGCCGCTGTCGCCGGCGGCGGCGAGGGTGGCGAACATGGCGGTACCGGCCAAGGGGAAACGCGCCGCGCTGATGGACAGGGTTCCTGGCCAAAGCATGCTGACGGCCAGGCCGCTGAGGGCGCAGAGCAGCAGGGAGAGCAGGGGTGTGGTCGAAAGAGCCACGCCGACGTAGCAGATGATCGCGAGGATGCTGCCGGCAATCATGACCAGATTGATGTTGAAACGCGCGCCATAGCAGCCGTAGATGGCGCGGCCAGCGCCCATCGTGGCGGCGAAGGCGCAGACGCCGGCGATGTCACCGATGACTTTGGGCAGCTCCATGGCTTTTTCGAGGAAGGCCGATATCCACTGAGCGATGATCAGTTCGGTGGCACCGCCGACGAGGATGGCCACGAGGGCCACATGGAAAAATGGCGCGCGGATGATGTGAGCGAGGCTCTGCTTCTGGTCTTCGGGCACGATGGGTGCCAGCGGCGCGCGGTAGAAGAGGATGGCGTCAATGGCGGGGAGGACGAGCCATGCGGCGACGATCCACTGCCAGCGTTCGGCGCCGAGGGCGAAGAGCAGGAGCGTGGTGACGAGGACGACGCTTAGTTGTCCCCAGCAGTAGAAGGAATGCAGGAGACTCATGGCAGCGGCCTTTTCGTCGTTGGGGACGGCGTTGACGATGGGGCTCAGCAGCACTTCGAGCATGCCGCTGGCGCCGGAGAAGATGATGGTGCCGACGATGAAGCC
>JAQWBY010000531.1 GCA_028706165.1 Lentisphaeria bacterium
GCGCCGGTAATCGGTCACCTATTGATAATGTCGGCACAATATGCCCCTTGCTGCCGCGATGGGTCGCGACATGCTGGGCCAATGGTGTCGTCGGTTACCGCATCCACGATCTTGCTGAGGCTCCCGTTCGATAGTGGTGCGGGCGGTCCCCGCCCGCACAGTCGCGCCGCCTGTCTCCCGGGAGGCACCAGGCGTCTCTATGGACACTATGGACAGTATGGACAGTACGGACAGGTTCCCGCTTGGTGGTCCCGGCGGCGTTCCCAGGTGTCCCTGGCGTCCCCTGGGGCCGGCCAATATCAATCGCTGACCGCTTACCCGCAGGAAAGGAGGACCACTGGTCCGAAGAGTCCGCTTGCGTGGTGTTCGTTTTCGAATGGCCGTTGTTTGTCTTCGTATTGGATGGGCCACTTTTGAGCCCATTGTTTGAGTACGGCGTCTGGCGCGAGCGCGTTGGCGAGGGTATTGGCGACGGTGACTTCCAGGTCGTTGCGGCCTGCACGCACGATGGCGCTGAGGTCAAACCGGTATGGCGGCAGGAACTTTGGTGACAGGGCCTTGCCGTTGACGGCGACCTTGCAGGCGTAGCCGACATCGCCGAGATCGAGGATGATGGGTTGTGCTTGAGCGATGGTGAAGGTGCAGCGATAGGTCGCCTCGCCGCTGAAGTCGCTGCCGAGCACAGGTCGCCAATCGCCGAGCGCGCATGGGCGCGGCGCTTCGTGCAGGTCTTCGCAGACAAAGTCGTCGCTGCCAGGATAGATGCGGCGGCGGGCCTGGAGTGACCAGGCACCGTCCAGACGTTGCAGGACGACTGGGGCCGCTGTCGCTGTCGTCGGGCGGGGCTTGCCGACGCCGGCGATGGCGCCAGTGATGAAGAAAGTCGCCGAATAGGCAGACAACTGCCAGGAGAAGCGGCCGTGGTCGCTCGGCAGTGCGGAGACGCGGTTGTCTTCGGGAGAATAGTGGCTCACGGCCTTTTTCTCCGGCAGCGTGATGGCGAAGGACTGGGCCTCGGCGCTTTCATTGACCACGAAATAGATGGCGTTGCTGCCGACGACGCGCTTGCAGACACGGATGGCGGGATTGTCAGGACTGATAATCGCGCAGCGTTCGGCCGTGCCGGCGCTGGCGGCGTCGAGGACGGTCCCGCCGGCCTGGGTGAATGCCCGGAGCGTGTTTTTCGCGTCGTCGCTCATGTGGCCGTCCGTGGGTACGACCAGGCAGCGGTAGCGCATCTTGCCAACCAGCAGCGAGCCGTTTTTGACCCGGGCCTTCGCGAGGGCGTCGTCGTCGATATAGTCGAAGTCGCACTGTTTTTCGCACATGGTCTTGGCGACGTCTTCGTGCAGGCGGATGGCGTCGGCCATGGCTGTGCCGCCGGCCCAGATGGAGCGGACATCGAAATAGACGGCGCTGGGGCAGTGGGGTTTGCCGAGGGACAGGAGGTGGCAGCAGCGTTCGATGTACTGGTGGTAGTCCTTCATGTAGGGCCAGAGGGGATTGACCCGACCGAAATGCGGCCGGATGCCCGACATGAAATGCTCGCGGTGGCAGGTGGAAATCTTGCTGGGAACGATCAGGTTGATGCCGCGCACGAGCATGTAGTTCACCAGCCAGCGCATCTCCGCCGGCGACATGGCATTGCCGTACACGGCGAAAATCTCGGCCAAAGCGAAGCGATTGCCATTCTGATGCGCCGCGCTTGACGCGTATTTAGGGAAGGGATGGACCCGCTGGCCGGGAAAGAGCTGCCGCCAGATGGCGTCCACGCCGGGGACGTCAAGCATGCGCAGGGACTGCATGATGTTGCCGTAGGTGCCAAAGCGGTTGCCGACGGGGGTGTCTTCGCCAGAAAAGTGCCCGCCTGAAAGAAGGCCGTGGCGCCGGCACCAGCGGCGGATGGGCGCCAGAAAACGCCGGGAAAAGAGAGTCGAGAGGACGTCGTGGTAGTCGATGCGCGCCGTCGTGACTTCGCTGGGCTCGTCGTCTTTCTCTGGGGCGAGCAGCGCGGGCAGGAATGGCGTGACGTCATAGCCTTTGCGCTTGCGGAATTGTGCGATGAAGTCGGCGGTGGTGCCCAAGCTCCCTGGTGAACAGTGGGCGGTGCCGGGCTCGTCAGTGAAAACAAAGGTGATTTCACGGCCGAAAAATTCGCCGAGGTGCTTGGCGTACTGTTCGTGGGTGATGCGCAGGAATTCGCGGGTAACGGCCGGGTTGAGCACGTCGGGGTAGGGCGCGGAGACCTGCGGGTTGGCACCGAGGATTTTGAGGACGGCCTGGCCATTTTCAAGCCTGTACACGCGCTGCTGCACGGCCTCTTTGTCTTTGGCGTTTTGCCACACTTGCCCACCGGCGCCGCCCGATGGCCAGCCGCCCTCGTCGTACAGCCAGTAGTTCATGCCCAGGCGCCGGCATTCCTCGCAGAGGGCGCGGGTCATCGCAAACCACTCGGGAGATAGATAAGGAATGTTCACTCGCGCGGGCATCATCTTTGGCCGAAATTCGTCTGGAAAGGGATGCAGGCAGACCGCGTTGAGGCCGTTGG
>JAQWBY010000532.1 GCA_028706165.1 Lentisphaeria bacterium
CGGTAGAAGAGGACGGCGTCAATGGCGGGGAGGACGAGCCATGCGGCGACGATCCATTGCCAGCGTTCGGCGCCGAGGGCGAAGAGCAGGAGCGTGGTGACGAGGACGACGCTTAGTTGTCCCCAGCAGTAGAAGGAATGCAGGAGGCTCATGGCGGCGGCTTTTTCGTCGGTGGGCACGGCGTTGACGATGGGGCTCAGCAGCACTTCGAGCATGCCGCTGGCGCCGGAGAAGATGATGGTGCCGACGATGAAGCCTGGGTAGGGATTCAGGGGCAGGAAGACCGGTGCGAGCGCGAAGATGACGAAGCCGAGGATGGTCAGGAAAGGCGTGGCCATGATGAAGGGCCGGTAGCCGTAGCGGTCGACCGGGTGGCTGAGGATGAGGTCCATGGCCAGCTGGGTGAGAAAATTGATCAGCACCAGCAGGCCGAGCTGCTGATAGCTGAAGCCGTACATTTCCCGCAGCGGGATGAAGAGAATGGGGGTGAGATTGACCACGAGGGCTTGCACCACGAAACCCAGATAACAGGCGCGGATGGTGAGGCGGTAGCTGGGTTCGGGCGGTGGCGTGCCGGCGGCGTGCTCGGAGTGTGTGGCTGGGCCGGTGATAGCTGCAGATTGTTCTGCGGGGTGGTTGCGGTGGGCGTCACTGCGGGGCATGGCGGTCCTTACATCAGCACTGGTGAAAAGCAATGGCGGCAGGTGGGAAAGACTGCGCCCGGCAAGGCGGGTTGTGGCCGTGCCGGGCGCGGGATGGCTTGTCGTGTACGAAGCCTGCTTACTTCCAGGTGTAGACGAGCTGGCCGAAGTAGGTGGTGTCAAGGCGATCGACGTTGGCGCCGACTTGGTTGTTGTAGTCGTTGCTGATGCCAAGACGGATGAACCAGTTCTTGGTGTTGCCGATGGGAATGCTGACGGCGCTTTCGTGGAAGATACGGTAGTTGTCAATGTTGTCGAAGGCGGGGGTGTAGGTCAGGTCGGTGACCAGGAGGCCCCAGTCCTGCAGTTTGATCTCGTGATGGTAACCAAAGTCCAAGCCGAGGCTGCTGTCGTCGTCTTGAAGATCGGCGTAGGTCTTGTACTGATAGCTGAGACCAGCACGGAGGCGGATCTTGAGTTCGTCCTTGTCGACCATGTAGTAGCCGTAACCGCCGACGCCGGTGAAGTAGAAGTCGAGGTTGTTGATTTCGTCGTGCTCGAGTTCAGTACGGGTGTACCAAGAGTGCTTGCTCTGACTGATGCGGCGTTCATAGTCGGCGCCGGCGATGATTTCCTGCTCGTTTTTGATGCCGTTTTCGCGGGCATAGCGGGCCTTGAGGTACAGCAGCAGCTTATCTTCGGGGCCGGTGAGGGTGCCTTTGGCGTGACCGCCGACGCCGAATTTTTCAGTATTGCCCGTTTTGCCGGCGATATTCAGGCCGGCTTCGTAGGCCCAGACGCGGCCGGGGGGCGGCGGGGGAATGGTCGGGTCGGCGGCGTCGACGGGCCAAATGGCGACGACGTCGGACATGGGCAGCTGGATCTGGCCGAGGCTGCTGGTGATGCTGGCTTTGCCATCGCTGGTCGGGACGATGACGGCGGAGACCTTGTTGCCATCGGCGGTATTGACCATCACGGGCTGGTCGCTGGTCATGCTGGCGACGTGTGCGCGGTCAATGCTGAGCTCGCCGGCAAATTCCGTCGTGATCTTCACTTTGCCGTCAAAGACCTGCAGATTGTTGCCCTTGATGACGCTGCCGTTGTTCAGCACGATTTGGTCGGCCCAGGCGCTATGCATGGCCAACGCCAGAATAACCAGTCCAGCGACAATTTTCTTCATTTCTACTCCTGTTTTATGTTCCTTGGCGGACGGCCGAAACCCTTTCCCTAATTTGGGGATCAGAAACTATATAGTAAGAAGCAGCATTTGCAACGGCTATTTACTTGTAGCGTTCTTGCTGAAGGGCGTGGCGGGTTTTATGTTAAGCGCGTTTTCACGCATGGTAGTATGACCGGAACAACAAGAGACCCGCCGTCGCTTTACGGGCGGCGGCGCCAAGCAGGAGAAAGACGATGTACTATACTGGATTTGCAGACGAAGCGGCCAAGGATGTGGCGGGACAGATACGGGCGACCAAGGCGCTGGGCTGGAGCAACATTGAGTCCCGCGACGTTGACGGGGTGAACATCCACAATTTGCCGGACGAGCGCTTTGAGCAGGTTGCTGACGAGCTAGACGCTGCGGGCGTGAAAGTGAATTGTTTTGGTTCGACGATTGCCAACTGGGGCAAGAAGATCACGGATCCTTTCGACTCTTCGTTGGCAGAGACGGCGCGGGCCATTCCGCGGATGCAGCGCCTGGGCACCAAGTTGATCCGCATCATGAGCTTCGCGCGATTGGACGATCGCGAGCCGGACGACCAGATGGAGCAAGAGCGTTTTCGGCGTCTGCGTGAGCTCACCAAGATGTTCCTAGACAACGGCATCCAGCCGGTGCACGAGAACTGCATGAACTACGGCGGCATGGGCTGGCCCTTTACGCTGAAGATGCTGGAGAATGTACC
>JAQWBY010000533.1:0-1179 GCA_028706165.1 Lentisphaeria bacterium
CGTCGGCTTTTTCGAAGCGGCCGATGACGCGTTCATTGGCGCCGGTGAAGGCCCCTTTTTCGTGTCCGAAGAGCTCGCTTTCCAGGAGGTTTTCATTGAGGGCGGCGCAGTGGATGGCGATGAACGGTTTGTCGGCGCGGGAGCTGAGCCGGTGAATAGCCTGGGCGAAGAGTTCCTTGCCGGTGCCGCTTTCGCCGGAGAGCAGCACGGTGGAGCGTGAATCGGCAACTTGGCGGACGGCGGCGAACACCGTGGTGATGCGTTTGGAGCTGCCGATGATGGCGTCGAGGCCATCGCGATTGCCGAGGCTGTTGCGTTCATCGCTGGCATTGGCGCGTTGGCGGAGCGTGTCCAGGCCGCGGGCGATCATCATTTCGAGATTGTCGAGATTGACGGGCTTGGTGAGGTAGTCGTAGGCGCCGATTTTCATGGCTTCGACGGCGGTCTGCACGGAGCCATACGCCGTCAGCATGATGATGAGGGGCGGGTTTTCCATGCTGGCGGCCTTGCGGGTGAAGTCCATGCCGTCGAGGCCGGGCATGCGGAGGTCGGTGAGGACGATGTCGACGGCGTGTTCTTTGAGCAGTGCGAGACCGCGGAGGCCATCTTCGGCGAGGAGGACATCGTATTGGTCGGCGAGGGCTCCACGCAGGCCTTCGCGGGTATTGCGTTCGTCGTCAATGATGAGGATGAGGGGTTTTTCGAGGCTCATGGCTGCGGATTGTCTTCGGGCTGAGGGGGCGGGCTTTGTTGGAGCTGGCGAGTGACGCGGGCCTGCCGTGGCAGACTGATGGTGAAGGCCGCGCCGCGGCCCGATTGGCTTTCGATGGCCAGTTCGCCGCCGTGGGCGCGGACGATGCGGTCGACGATGATCAGGCCGAGGCCGGTACCGCTGTTCTTGGTGCTGTAGTAGGGCTCGAGAATGCGGCTGAGTTCCTGTTCGCTGATGCCGCGGCCGCTGTCCACGAATTTGAGGTTGACGTAGAGGTCATTGACGCTGCAGGCGATATGCAGCTGGCCGCCGTCGGGCATGGCCTGGATGGCGTTTTTGACGATATTGAAGAACGCCTGGGTGAGCTGGTCGCGATCGCCAAGCAGGCTGGGAATGCTATCGGGAAAACTGATATCGACTTGGATGTTCTTGTCTTCGATTTCCTGGCGCATGAAGCCGATGGCGGT
>JAQWBY010000533.1:1279-2539 GCA_028706165.1 Lentisphaeria bacterium
ATGCCTTCGAAAAAGCCCTTTTCGTTGATCAGGCGCAGCAGGTAGGTCTGGAGACTGGACGGGTCCAGGCGGTCCATGCGCTCCACGAGGCGGTCGTAGAAATTTTTGCTTTTGTGGTCCATGGCGAAGGCCGGTTGCGGGTTGCTCATGGGCGCTGATTGCCGGCGTTGGCGGTGCTGTCGCTGCCGCTGCCGTCGTCGCAGCAGTTGGCGAGTTGATCTTGAGCGGCGATATCCTCGGGTTTTCGGCGATCGACGCCGGCGACGGCATAGATGACAGTTGAGACGAGGCAGAGCCAGATGAATGAGCTGCGGTAGATTTTGTGGGTGATGGCGATAAGGGTCAATACCAGCATGAGGATGCAGAGCAGCAGCTTGGCGCCGCGGGGGATGCATGGCCAGATGCTGCGGGCGAAATGGCGGTAGGGGACGCTTGAGATCATCAGCAGGCTGGTGAGGAAGACGACGGCGGCGGCGGCCAGGCCGAAGTAGGGGTGATCGAGGTTGCGGGCGATAAGTACGGCCGATCCGGCCAGCATGGCGCCGGCGGGCGAGGGCAGGCCCTGGAAGATGCCGCCAGGCATATCTTTGGTGGGATGGAGAAAGCGGTAGAGGCGGTAGATGAGGCAGGCGACGAAGAAGACAGCGAGGGTGAGGGCGGCCCATGGCGGCACCAGTTCTTCGTAGTTGGCCAGGCAGAAGAAGATGATGCAGCCGACGGCGAGGCCGAAGCTGGTGGCGTCGGCGAGGTCGTCAAAGACCGGTCCGCGTTTGGTCGAGCCGTATTTGCGGGCCATGCGGCCATCAAAGAGATCGAAGAACTGGCCGAGGAAGATCAGTACCAGGCTGAGGATGAATTTGTGCTGCCAGGCCAGGACGATGGCGGCGATGCCGCAGAGGAAATTGGCCAAGGTGAATGAATTGGCGTACCAGATGTCCGGGATGACCTTGCAGTAGCAGGACAGAAAGGCCAGGATCACGCAGGCGAGGGCGAGGGCGTTGACGAATGGCGGGGTGATGAGCCAGAAGGGGTCGATCTGATTAAGCGCGATGGCAGAGAGCAGGATGGTTGTCAGCGCGGTCTTGGCCTTGCCGAAGGAATTGGCGGCTTTTTTCTGCGAGATGAGGCGCGATGCCTGGCCGAGGGTGTCGATGATCAGGAAAGTGCCGACCAGCCAGGGATTGATGGGCGTGGAAATGGTGCTGCCGACGGAGAAGTAGATAAGCGGCGGGAAGTACATGCACTTGTCGCTCAGGGGGT
>JAQWBY010000534.1 GCA_028706165.1 Lentisphaeria bacterium
GCGAGGCCCGGGTTTTCTCATTGTATGCTCCATGTTTTGTGTGGTGGAAAGAGACACCACACTTACCATACAGCAAGAAAACCAGGCAGCCAAGATTAATTAGGTCAATTTGATTTTTAATTGGAATGAGTGCTTGACGGCTTGGTGCCGTATACGAAACATTATGTATGTAAAAGCGCCGGCGACGTTCATAGAGCGTCGCCGGCGCTGTTGTCTGCTACTGGTGGGTGCGAGGCCGGCGGGTGGCGCTGGACAGCGAATGGTCCCTGCCGCACCGGGGTGGTTGTCGTCATCACCGCTTCTGTTGTGCGTCGCGGAATTCGTTTTCGACGACATTGACCCAGCAGCAGCCGCAGCGGCAGTCCTTGCCGCGGTTGCAGGTTCCCATGTTGTCCTGCCAGGGCATGGCCTGCAGTGATTTTTCGATGAGGGCCTGCAGGGCGGTGAATTCCGGGTCGTCTTTGCTGGCGAAGGCGCCTTGTTGCCACTGTCCCCAGCCGCCGGCGGCAAGCGCCAGTGGCGCCATCAGGGCGCGGCTTTCGGCGACATTGGCGGGGTTGACCAGGCAGTGGAAGGGCTGTTTGGCGATGTCGTCGCCAAACCGGCGGGCGAGGGCCTCACGCAGGGCTTTTTCGCCCTCTGGATCGGGCTTGCGTTGTTCAGGGCGGTTGTAGGAGTAATCGCCGTAGTACTGGGCATTGAGGTCGAGCCAGCTGACCACGCGGCCGAAGTCATCCGGGCTGAGCGTAACGCCGCCGTGTTTTTTGCGCAGGAGGGCGACGAGTTTGCCGGCGCGGGCGAAATAGTCGTCGGGCTCGCTACTGACGGTTTCCCGGTTGCGGTAGGCGATTTTGACCAGGCCGTCTTTGGCAACCAGGGCGTTGTGGGAGCGACTGTAGCCGTTTTCGGGGGTGCCGCTGAGGTCGATATTGCCGGCTGTGCGTTTTAGACCGTGGCAGCCAAGACAATAGCGGTCGAGCACGGGCTGGACGCTGCGCGCGTAGCTGAAGCCGCCCGGGTACTGCGGCCCAGGCGGCGGCTGGATGGATCGCAAGGCCACATTGCTCTTGCCGGCGGCCTGCGGCGGCGCGCTCAGGCGGTGCTCATGGCAGCCGACGCAGGAAAGGTTCTCGCCCGGCTGGAGGTAAATGAAAGAGCGCATGGTGAGCACGGCCATGCCGTCCTCGTCCAGTGCCTGGAGCTGCAGCGGCACACCGGCGGGTGCCTGGAAGGCGGCCGCGCCGTCGTCGTCGACAACGACGGTGCCGAGGATGCCCTTGATGATTTCGTTGTTGGCGCGGCTCAAGGCCGGCTTGGCGCGAGTGGGCTGGAGGTAGATGCGATTGACCCGCAGGCGGTGAATGCGCGGCAACGCCGTGGTGCTGACGCGGACGTCCTTGACGAACAGCGTGCCGTCGTTGCCGGTGGGATTTTCGGGGAGGACCGACGCCAGTATGGGCGGTACCGGCCGTGGGCGCACGGGAATGGGTGCGAAGGAGGACACGGCCGGGTCGTGGTAGATCAGCTCACGGCCGCCCAGGCGGTCGATCAGGTAGATGCCGTAGGCGTCATCGCGCTGCACGCCGCCCTGAAAGGCCAGCGGGTCCTTGGTGTAGGCAGCCAGGAACAGGTCTTCCGTGATGGGGAATGGGCTGACGAAGGCGCTGTTGGAGCGGCCCTCGGTTTCGGGGAAGGCTACATCCGGCGTCACGCGGGTGATGGGCGCGTCGCCATCCTGGCCCTTGCGGACGTCCAGGAGGATGACCGACCCGGCCGTGTAGGAATGATGCGCCATGGCGGTGCAGACGACCAGCGGCGAGCCGGGAATCGCCAGGGTTTCGGAGGTCATGCAGGGATTGCGCGTGTAGGAGCCGTAGTAATGCGCCGTGCCGGTGCCGTCGGGCCGCATTGTCCATAGGCCCTGGTAGATCGTGTCGTGGCGGTTGATATAGTCCCAGCGGGTGTAGACCAGTCGGCCATCGTTGAGCACGCTGGGCTCCCACTCGTTCGCTTCACCGAAGGAGAGCTGGCGGATGCCGCTGCCGTCGAGCTTGCCACGATAGACCATGTAGGCCGGCGTGTAGCGCGAGCCGTGGCAACGGCCGAAATTCTGTGAGCGGGTTGAGACGAAGACCATGTCGCCATCAGGCAGGTAGCAGGGATCGAAGTCTTCAATGAGGACGGTGCGTCGGCCATCGGCTCCGGCCATATCGTCCTGGGGGGTGCCGGTGACTTGCCGGACGTGATGCTTTTCGAGGTCGTATTCGTAGATGAGGAAGCGGTGTCGTTCGCGGTTGGGATTACTGCTGTCGCAGTAGGAAAAGAGCACGCGTTTGCCGTCGTAGCTGATGTCCGGATGGGTGGCGACGCCCGGCGGCAGCTTGTCTTGCAACAGGTACTGTGGGGTCGCTTTGGTCTTCCAGTTGCGCAGCAGCACCAGCCCAGGCCCCGGCCGACGATGGCGGCCGAGGTACTGATCGCACATGTGGCTGTAGCCAGGCGGGGGGCTCTGGGTGATGAGGATGTCGGCAAAATCCAG
>JAQWBY010000535.1 GCA_028706165.1 Lentisphaeria bacterium
ACAGCCTGGCGTCGACGCCGCCGTCGATGATCATTTCGGTGCCGGTAGACTGGGTTGCGCAGTGTGCGAGGAAGAAGGCTCCTTCGGCGATATCGTCGTAGGTCGCGACTTTTCCCAGCGGAATTTGGCTATTGCATGCCTCCTGGTCTTCGGCGCTGCGGGCGTCCCAGCGGATCGTCGCGATCATGCCCGGCATGAGGCAGTTGACGCGGATACCGTACGGTGCGAAGTCCATAGCCAGCGCCTTGGTCATAGAGGCAATGGCGCCCTTCGAGGCGATGTAGGCGCTACGCCCGGCGATAGCGCGCCGGCAGGTATTGGACCCAATGAAGACGACGGCGCCGCCGTGGTCCTGCATAAGCCGCGCCGCGCTGCGCGCCAGAGTGAAATTCCACACCACGTTGGTATTGATGACCTCTGCCCACTCCTTGATGTCCAGCGTCAGCGGGTCGGCCAGCGATGGCGTCATGCCCAGGTTGGCCGAATTCAGCACCAGCGCATGCAAGTCGTCGATCTCCTCGAAGACGGCGTTGACGCCGGCTTCGCCGTCGGCTGGATCGAGCTTGAAGCCCCGCACGGGCAGCTTGAAACTCTCAGCCAGAGTGGCGGCGGCCTTCTTGGCGTCTTCTTCGCGCCGGCTGGTGATATACACCCCATAGCCCTCTTTGAGAAAACGACGGGCGATAGCCAAGCCAGTACCGGCAGTGGCGCCGGTGATCAGAACATACTTAACAGACATAATGCAGCCTCTTTTTTATCACAAATGGACATCCATACACACGAATTAAGGCAAATACAGCCGCGAGACAGGAACGTTTTTCCCATCGTCACCGCCGTTCCGTCAGGTGGCGGTACGCGCGAGTTTGCGAGAGACGCCACCGTCGAGGACGTAGGTCTGGCCGGTAATGAACGACGCGGCATCGGAGGCGAGAAAGACCACCATGTTGCCGACGTCGTCGGGCTCGCCCAGGCGTTTGAGGGGTATGCCGGCGGCGATCTGGTCGCGGTCGAAGCCAGGCGCGCTACTCATGCGCTCGACGACGATGTAGCCCGGAGCGATGTTGTTGACGCGAATGTGCTGCGGGCCGGCTTCAAGCGCCAGAGCGCCGGTGAAAGAATGGATGGCGCCCTTGCTCATGGCGTAAAGAATGCGGCCAGGCACGGTGGTTTCCTGGTGCACCGAGCCAATGTTGATGATGCTGCCGCCGGCGGGACTGCGGCGCATGATGGCCACTTCGTGCAGGCAGCAGAAGAGCGTGCCACGGATATTGATGTCGCTGAGACGCTGGTAGCTCTCGTAGGTGATTTTCTCAGCAGGGAGCTCGCCCGGGTCCCAGCCGGCGTTGTTCACCGCGATGTCCAGACCGCCAAAGACCCGCTCGACGTCGGCGAAGAGTTTTTCGACGCCGGCTTCGCTGCCGAGGTCAGTCTGGCAGAGCGGGGCCTTACGGCCCATGGCGCCAATCTGCTCGGCGAGGTTGATGGCGTCCTGCGGATCACCGCGGAAATGCAGCATGACATCGGCGCCAGCGCGAGCCAGCGCTAGGGCGATGCCCGAACCGATGCCGCGCGCCGCGCCGGTCACGAGCGCCCGTTTGTTGCGGAGGTCATTCATAGCGGCAGAAACTCCTTGGCAATCATCGGATAGAGCCGTTCGAAAAGCGCGTTGTTCACCGGGTCGCTGATGTGGCCCGGATGCCGGCAATACGCCGTCTTGATCATCCCACGGCGGCGCAGAATTTCCTTCTCGTAGTAGATGATCATCTCCACATCCTGGCGGATGTGGTTGAGGATCGCGTTGAGCTTTTCGTGGATGGCCTCGGCGTCGGCCACTCGGCCGGCCTTGAGCGCGTCCCAGATGCGACGATAGACATCAACCAGCGACGGCCCGGGCATGACCCCGGCAGCGCCGCGCATGAAACCCTCGATCATCTGGAAGCCGGCGTTGCCCACGAAGATGCTGCGCCCCGGCGGCAACAGCCCGCTGAGCTTGCTGATGTAGGCGCCCGGCGGTTTGCATTCAATCTTGAAATACAGCAGATTGTCGTGCTTCTGCGCCAGCTGCGCCAGGACCTCCGGCGCGATGGCCACGCCGGTCTGCTCGGGCGCGTACTGCAGCATCACCGGCAGCGACACGCTGCCACAGAGCGCGTCGAGATGCGCAAACAAGGCCGCGCCGCCGGGCTTGAGAAAGAACGGCGGCAGCACCATCATGCAGTCCGCGCCCGACGCCTCAATGCGCCGCGCCCACTTCACAGCCACTTCCGTCGCATGGCGCGTGTTGGAGATAATCACCGGCCGCTGCTGATCGTGGCAGACCCGCACCGTGCTGGCAATCAGCGCGAGCTCTTCGTCGTAGTCCATCTTGTAGTACTCGCCGGCAATGCCGAAGAGTGTGAGAGCGTCGGCACCAAGGCGGATCATCGTGGCGCAACAGCGCTCGTAATCAGCCAAATCGACCTCGCCGGCGGCGTTGTACACCGCCGGCGCAATGGGACAAATGCCTGCAATCTGCATGGTCGGGCCTCGTGA